>CAZVHL010000018.1:7299-15198 GCA_964626925.1 uncultured Nitrospiraceae bacterium | reverse complement strand
TTGGTAATAGGGAAGCGCCTGTCCCTGCCAAAAGCTCTGGCCGTAATCTTAATCCCCGGAGGTGCTTGCCGCCTTTTATATTCAGAATGATCAATCATGGATATGACACGTTTGGCACTTGTCATATCACATCCCATATTAGCGATTTCATCAAAACTGCGGTCATCCTCCACATACGCTTTCAGTATCGGATCAAGCAACGAATATGGCGGCAGAGAATCGGTATCCAGTTGGTCTTTTTTCAACTCTGCAGTGGGCTCCTTCCACAAAATCCGTTCAGGTATCAACGCCCTGCCCTCCTTCCTGTTTCGCCACTCGCAAATCTCAAAAACCATCATTTTAGGCACATCCTTTATTACCGCAAAACCTCCGGCCATATCACCGTATAAAGTAGCATATCCCACACTCATCTCGGATTTATTCCCTGTGGTTAGCACAAGGCATCCGAACTTGTTAGAAAATGCCATTAATAAATTGCCCCTGATCCTTGCCTGAAGATTTTCTTCTGTTATATCCGTCTTTTTCCCTTTAAAAAATTTCGACAATGTCTTCAGATAGTTATTAAATAAAGTATCGATCGGTATGGTCATGATTTTAATGCCAAGTTTTTTTGCATGCCTGCGCACATCTTCATAGCTCTCTTTTAATGTATATACTGACGGCATAAAGATTCCATGTACATTGTCTTTCCCCAGAGCATCAACCGCGATTGTAGTAACCATAGCAGAGTCTATCCCTCCACTCATACCGACAACTACCCCCTTAAATCCATTTTTATGGACATAGTCCTTCGTCCCAAGCACAAGTGCACCATAAATTTCTCCCTGTACTGATAAAGCATGAAATGATCTTTTTCTGTTTGAAGGTTTTGGTCCCTGCTTCGGTCCCGGACCTATTTTTATTTTCTTCACAGATTCGCCTTTCAGCACAATGGATTTCAGTGTTCGCCTGTTGCCGGCAGTTAACTTTTTATTACGGCCTTTAACTTTAATGTCCGCCACAATCAACCTCTCCCTGAACTGTTCGCCTCTTGCAACAATATTTCCATCTTCATCAGATATAAAACTTCCGCCATCAAACACCAGCTCATCCTGTCCGCCAACCATATTTACATACAGAATTGATGCTTCACATTTTGATGCAAGTTTCGAGACAATGTCCTCTCTGAGCAATGCCTTTCCAATATGATATGGAGATGCATTAAGGTTAATAATAATACTGGCTCCGTTTAGAGCCTGAACAATCGCAGGACTTTTCTCATGCCAAATATCTTCACAGATAGTTACCCCGATTTTTATCCCGCTCAGATCATAGACGGGATATTTATTACCTGCCCTGAAATAGCGGTATTCATCAAAAACCCCATAATTTGGTAAATGTTTCTTATGATAGATATCGATCAGCTTGCCATTTGATATAACTGCCGCAGCGTTATATATGCCATCATCACTGTCCACAAATCCGATCACAGATACTATATTCCCGGTTGCAGACTTAATCCTGTGCAGAGCTTCGATGTTGTCCTGTACAAAATGTGGCTTTAATAACAGGTCTTCAGGCGGATAACCGGTTACGGCAAGCTCGGGAAAGGCAATAATATCAGCTTTTATTTTTTTTGCTTTTTTTATATACGATATGATCTTTCTTGAATTTCCCGAAAGATCACCGACAGTGGGATTTATCTGTGCAAGTGCAATCCTGATATTTTTCAATATTGTACCTAAGTCAATTATTAGAAAAGTATGATTAATAATAATTAATGGATATTAGTTTGTAAACCCCGTATCACAGCACCATTACAACTACAGAACAAAGGCATTTGACTCAGTTCATTTACAAAAGATATAATTCTACTGATTAAACTATCTAAAATTAATTCACCCTATTCAAGGAGAACATTATGTGTTTCAAAAAAATAACTACATGTCTGGCAACATTTATTATTATATTATTACTGGCCATTCCAGCTTCCATTTTTGCCGATCAGTCCGAAACGTACGGGAAAACCCCTAAAATTTCCCGTGATTCCATTAACTTTCTGCAAAGAACAGGACAGGCAATGGCTGAAATTGCTGAAGCTGTGAAGCCTGCGGTAGTTAATATATCTGTAGTGAAAACTGATAAAATCATGGGTACGCCATTTGCCCCTTTTTATGACGATCCGTTTTTTAGAAAATTTTTCGGTGACAGGTTCCGCCATCAGGAAACTCCAAGAGAGCGCAAATCGTTCAGTCTTGGTTCAGGAGTTATTGTATCACCTGACGGGCTAATCCTGACAAATAACCATGTCGTTAAAGATGCTGATAAAATAAAAGTTGTGCTTTCGGACAAAAGAGAGTTTATCGGTAAAGTAATAGGCAATGACCCCAAAACAGACCTGTCTGTGATCAAAATAGATGCTGATAACCTGTCCTCAATTACATTGGGCAATTCTGATGAATTAAGAGTTGGAGAACTGGTATTAGCTATCGGAAATCCTTTCAGATTAAACCAGACTATCACTATGGGCATAGTCAGCGCTGTTGGAAGGGCAAATGTTGGTATAGCCGAATATGAAGATTTTATCCAGACAGATGCCGCTATAAACCCGGGCAATTCAGGAGGAGCACTGGTTAATGTTAAAGGAGAGCTTATAGGGATCAACACAGCGATCTTCAGCACAACCGGAGGCTATCAGGGCATAGGTTTTGCAATTCCAAGCAATATGGCAAGAATTGTTATGAACAGCCTTATTCAAAAGGGCAAGGTCATAAGGGGATGGCTGGGTGTTTCAATACAGGCAATAACTCCTGAACTTGCAACGCAGTTCCAGCTTGGAAAAGATTATGGAACGCTTATATCAGATGTAGTAAAGGAGAGCCCCGCAGAAGAGGCAGGACTTTTGAGGGGAGATGTGATATTTGAGTTTGGAGGAAAGCAGGTTGATGAGCCGTATATGCTAAGAAACATTGTGGCAAGTAGTTTCCCGGGGGAAACTGTCGGGCTCAAGGTAATTAGAGACGGTGAAATCGTCGAGCTTAGTGTAACAATTGGTAATCTCCCTTCTGAAACAGAGAAAACCCCGACAACTTTCAAAAACGTCTTAAAGGGAATCAGCATTCAGAATCTGACTCCTGAGTCATACAGACAGTTAAATCTACCTGATAGAATCAGAGGAGTTGTTGTTACAGATATCGAGGCAGATAGTCCTTCAGTAACATCGCTTATACCGGGCGATATTATTCTGGAAATTAATCGGAAAGCTATATCAAATATAGAAGATTATGAATCAATCGTATCAAAGATAAAGCCTGATCAGGATGTGCTGCTTCTGGTATTCAGGAAAGGATCAACTTTGTTTGTCACAATAAGTATGGAATAGACGGTTAGCTACCAAGTGTCTTAAAAACCTCTACAAGAGGAATATTAAATTTCCTGGATATTTTTTTGCAGTCTTCATATTCAATCGATCTGCGTCTGTCTTTTTCATTCAGATGTACAATTTTAAATCTTACCTTGCCATATCTGGTATTTATTGATTTAATTTCGCGTTTCAGGATTTTTCTGTCAGCTCTGTAATATCTTAGGCCGATACTGGTAGTTTCTTTTAATATTATGTCAGCCAGTATTTCTTTTTTATCATCATCACAAAGCACTGTCAGCTTAATCCCGGGCCTGCACTTCTTCATTATCACCTGTGTAAGAAAAACATCGATCGCTCCGGCCTTGAAAAGATTATCCATTACATGTTCGTAAATTTGCGGATTCATATCATCAATGTTCGTTTCGATAACCGTAACCCCGTTATTTTGATCACAGGTATAAGCAGGCTTTTGACCTATAAAAACTCTCAGCACATTAGGCTGACTTTTAAAATCTGCGCTACCAGCACCGATCCCTGTTTCTGATATTTCCATGAATGGAATAGACCCAAAACCTGATGCAATAGAAGATATAAGCGCAGCACCAGTTGGGGTCGTTAGTTCATATTTAATGTCCGATGAATAGACAGGTTTACCCTTCAGTAATTCTACAGTGGCTGGTGCCGGAACAGGCAGCAATCCATGATCTGTTCTAACATTGCCACTTCCAACATTAACAGGCGAGGAATAAACAGAGTTTACACCCAGAATATCAAGACAGATAAGGGCACCAAAGATATCAATAATACAGTCAATCGCTCCCAGTTCATGAAGATGAACCCTGTCATACCTACCGCCATGGACACTGGCTTCAGCCTCAAACAGTTTTTTGAAAATCGACTTGCCCTTCTGTTTAATTTCTTTGGATAATGAAGACCGATCTATAAGTCCCTTTATATCCTTCCACTTTCTGATATCTCCGTTTTTTTCTGTACTGGACTTACTACGCTTAATTACAACATCGACTTTCGTAGCCCGGAGCCCTGCCCGTTTAACCTTTTTTAGTTCGAGTTTGTATCCCTTAACCTGCAAAGAGGATAATTTTTTCTGGAGCTTGTGCACAGACACACCGGCATCAACTAATGCCCCTAAAATCATATCACCACTGATACCTGAAAAGCAGTCGAAGTACGCGATCATTGTTTGTAGTAAGTTATTTGTTACTGGTTATTCGTATAAAATGTAATATATATCCCGGTCAATTTTAACTTTCTTTGATTAACGAATTGATCCTGTGCGCTAGCACTCCGGCCCCAAAACCGTTATTAATATTCATGACCGCTATCCCGGGCACACAGGAGTTCAGCATAGCAAAAAGAGCTGTTATACCACCAAAACTCGTCCCATAGCCAACCGATGTAGGAACAGCAATAATAGGTTTATCTGTCATACCCCCGATTACTGATGGAAGAGCTCCTTCCATTCCTGCAACTACGATTAACACATTCGCGTCTGAAAGCATCTTCTTTGCATCTACCAGTCTGTGCAGGCCTGCCACTCCAACGTCATTAATAATATCGACTTTACTGCCTAAAAAAGATGCTGTTGCATAAGCCTCTTCCACAACCGGCATGTCTGATGTGCCGGCACAAAGCACTGCAACCATCCCTTTTTTCCTGACAGTCTCTCCCGCCATAATCAGACAGGATTTTTCGAAATATTTAGCCTTGATCCTATACTTCCTGAACAGAGGGCCAATATGTTTATAAACTTTTCGTGACGCTTTAGTAATGAGGAGCTTTCCGCTGTTTTTAAGCATCGAGTCCGATATAACTTTAATGTCTTCAAGATCTTTGCCTTCTGCAAATATTACCTCGGGAATACCGTGCCTCAGTTCCCTGTGATGGTCAACCCTGGCAACACCAATATCTTCAAACGGAAGATGCTTCAAATCATTCAGGGCATCTTTTACGGTTACTTTGCCTGTCTGTACAGACTTAAGAATATGTTGTATTTTTTTGTTATCCATTTCAGTATTCTGATTTAAGGCTTCTCGCCATCAGCTCCTGCACCGCATCAGCAGGTTTTTCATTCTCATTGATCACCCGATAAATTTTCTCAACAATAGGCATCTCAACATTAAACTTTCTGGAAAGAGCATATGCGGACTCTGATGTAGCAACTCCCTCGGCAACCATTTTCATTCCGGCAAGTATATCATCCAGTTTTTCACCTCTTCCAAGTTTGACTCCAACAGTATAATTTCTTGAAAGCGTTCCGGTACATGTCAGGGTCAGATCTCCAATCCCGCTCAAACCGCCAAAAGTTTTTTCCTCAGCACCCATTGCCACACCAAGACGTGTCATCTCTGCAAGTCCCCTCGTTATCAGGGCCGCTCGCGCACTGGATCCCAGAGCAAGTCCATCTGATATTCCCGAAGCTATCGCCATCACATTCTTTAGCGCTCCGCCAAGTTCAACACCAAGCACATCGGTACTGGAGTATACTCTGAAATAATCGGTATTAAAAACATCCTGAAGGAGCAAAGCAGTATCGTGATCATGCGCTGCAACAGTCACTGCAGTTGGCAATTTCTTAACTACTTCTTCTGCAAAACTCGGCCCAGACAATACCGCGACCTCTCTGTCAATCATATCCTGTAGAACATAAGATATTGTAAGAAGCGATCCATGCTCTATCCCCTTTGAAGCACTGACTACAACAGCATCTTGACGAATGCAGCTATCTATTTCAGCAAATACAGAACGGGCAAACTGAGACGGGACAACATTCAATATGTAACGCGCCTTTTTAACAGCATCACGAATATTGCTGGTTACTTCTAAATTATTGGAGAGCGTAATGCCGGGAAGATACAGGCTGTTCATGTTAGTACGCCTGATATCATCCAGGACCTCTTTGTCATAAGCCCATAGTGATACATCATACCCCTTTTCAGCGAGTAAGTTTGCAAGAGTTGTTCCCCAGCTTCCTGCACCAATAACAGCAATATAATTCATTTTTCTATACCTCTACCCTTGATTATATGACACTAACCATTAATAATTAAGATATCAAAAGCATTTAAATCATAACAGATATAATGCTGAGCAGTCACACTATAATTATTAGTAAGCAATATCTGAATTAATTCTATCCGAAATTTTATAATTTTACAGTCTGTACAAGTTATTTTACAAGAAATGGATCAATCTCTTTTAATTGACTTGCAAGGTTTTACATATATATACTGGGGAACAAATTGAACTTATAGCAAATCCTTCTTAGTCCACAGAAATTAATTTATACAAACTGAACTGCATGAATGAATTAATCATGAAATCCATCATCTACCATGGTGCAAAATAGTGAAAATTAGACAAAAACTATTGGTCTCTTTTTTCCTTTTTACTCTTATTGTTGCGGCTGTTGGGTCTGTAGGCCTGATCGCAAGCAGACAGATAGCAATATCCTTTGAAGGTGGTAAACAGAATTTCAGAGCAAAAGTCTCTGCAGCAACTGAAATCGCAAGTTACGTAAAAAAAGCCGAAAGCCACCTCATGTTATACCTGTTACTGCATGATTCAATCGATAAAAGCAAATTCTTCAACAGGTATTTATCATTAAAAAAACAGATCGCTTTACTGGATAAAATAATCATAATTCCGGCAGCAAGAGACCTCCTGGATAATATAAAGTTCGATGCTAATGAGCTCTTGCCTACCAGCAAGACCCTGATCACAATTCATGACAAAGAGATGAAGGTTAACGGTCATTTTGAGCCCGAAAAACACAATGGATTAATAAAGAGCTTTCATGAAATTACTACTTCCTTACGTCAAAACAGCATGAAACTTGCTCATTTTGAGACTGATTTCCTGAACAAACAGGAAGCAATTACAACCTCTTCAGAAATAAGCAGTCTCGCAAAAAGGGCTCAAGGCCATTTGATGTTATATTTATCATTGCATGAAGAGAATGACAAGAAAAAATTCTTCAAGCGGCATGATTCTTTACTTGAGAGAATATCAGTACTGGACAGCAGATTGAAGGATCCTGGTGCCATAAAAATACTGGAAGCAATCAAGTTAAATGTTAATAAATTGCTTCCTATTGGAAATGCCTTAATTTACAGACATGACTTAGACATGAAGACCCTGGGTAAGTTTCAACCCGAAAAGAGAAAAACTCTTCTTCAAATGCTTCATAAAGTATCTTCCATTATGCATGAAGACGGGCTGAAACTGGCGAATTTCAATGTGCAGATTGAATCACAACAAAAAGAAGCCGCGATAAAACAGTCAAAAAACCTTCAACGTATCATACTTTCATTTATTATTGCCTCTGTGTTTATAGCATTGATGCTCGGATATATACTTTCAAAAACGATATCCGGGCCTATACTGAAGTTGAGAGAAGCTGCCGAGAAGATCGGAAGTGGCCAGTTGGATACACCTATTGATATCACCACAAGCGATGAGATCGGAAATCTTGCAGCAACCTTGAGAAAGATGACCGAGGATCTCCAAAAAATTGTGGTTTCTAAAGCCTATGTAGA
>CAZVHL010000018.1:4301-7199 GCA_964626925.1 uncultured Nitrospiraceae bacterium | reverse complement strand
TGAGAAAGATGACCGAGGATCTCCAAAAAATTGTGGTTTCTAAAGCCTATGTAGAAAACATCATCACATCAATGATGGATTCTCTCGTAGTAGTCAATCTAAATGGGAAAATCAGATCAGTCAACAAGGCACTCTGCTCCATGCTGAACTACAGTGAAGAAGAACTCATTGATTATCCGATTCAAAAAATTTTCGCGACTGAATTTGATATGGATTCAGAGCTGAAAGAATTAAAAGAAAGCGGTCAACTCAAAAACACCGAGAGAATATACCTTTCAAAGAGCGGAACAAGAATTCCGGTCATTTTTTCCGGTTCAATCATATATGACAATAGCAGGAGGATCCAGGACGCTGTATTTGTGGCACTAGATATTTCAGAGCGCAAACAGGCAGAGGAAAACTTAAAAGAGTCGCGGGAACAGCTGAGAAATTTACTGGCCTATCTGCAATCAGTAAGGGAGCATGAAAGGACAGAGTTCTCCCATGAAATCCATGACGAACTTGGACAGTCGCTTACAGCCCTGAAAATGGATATTCACTGGTTAAGGAAAAAGTACAATGAATATTCGCCACTGACCGACAAAGCAAATTCCATGATAAAGATTATAGACGCAACAATTCAGACTGTGAAAAAGATCTGCACAGAGTTGCGACCCGGGATATTGGATAATCTTGGTCTGAGTGCGGCAATCGAATGGCAGACTACGGAGTTTCAAAAACGATCCGGAATTTCCTGCGAAGTAAACTTCAATCCTGAAGAAATTATTCTTGACAAGGACCGGTCAACAGCTATTTTCAGAATATTGCAGGAAACTCTGACAAATATTGCACGACATGCCAAGGCTTCAGCGGTGACCATAACGATCGAAAAAAGGGCCAGCCAACTGGTTATGGAAGTCATTGATAACGGAAAGGGCATAAATGAAGAAAACAAAAATGATGCGAAGTCTTTCGGATTGATAGGAATGAAAGAACGAACACTTTACCTGGGAGGCAAGTTTCAGATTAGCGGAGCCCCGAATCAGGGCACGAAAGTTCGCGTAAACATACCTATCGCAAACGGAGAAAAAATAAGCTGACATTTTTTTGCTCGCATCTCCACACAAAAGCATGAAAGCCTTATTTCTGGGATTTCTGCATTCTGGCCCATGTGTCTTTCAATGTAACCGTACGGTTAAATACCGGATGGCTCTCAGATGAGTCGGAGTCAACACAGAAATATCCGATCCTCTCAAACTGATACCGGTCTCCGGGCACTGCACCGGCCAAACTCGGTTCAAGCCGGCATGAATTGAGTATCTCAAGAGAATCGTGGTTAAGGTTGGACAAAAAATCATCCTCTTCAACATCTTCTTCAGGATTGGCCTTATTAAACTGATGATTATACAGACGTACTTCTGCTTCAATCGAGTGACCGGCAGAAACCCAGTGTAGCGTTGCCTTTACTTTTCTTCCATCAGGAGAATCACCTCCCCTTGTTGCAGGATCATAGGTGCAGTGCAGTTCCGATATTTCACCGGTCTGCTCATCTTTTACTACATGGTCACATGTTATGAAGTACGCATACCGAAGCCTCACTTCGCGCCCCGGTGCAAGACGAAAAAACTTTTTAGGGGGTTCCTCCATGAAGTCATCCTTTTCTATGTATATCTCACGGGAGAAAGGAACTTTCCTGGTCCCCATATTCATGTCTTCCGGATTATTTATTGCATCCATCTCTTCCACCTGATCTTCAGGATAATTTGTAATTACCACTTTTAACGGCCGCAGAACAGCCATAACACGATTTGCCCGTTTATTCAGATCCTCACGAACACAATGTTCAAGCAGCGCCATATCTACAGTGCTTTCCTTTTTAGCCACGCCTATGCGATCACAAAAGTCCCTTATCGACTCAGGTGTATATCCACGTCTCCGCAAACCGGATATCGTCAGCATCCTTGGATCATCCCATCCATTTACGTATTTCTTCTCAACCAGCATCAGAAGCTTTCTTTTGCTCAAAATTGTATAGCTCAAATTCAGACGCGCGAATTCGATCTGTTGTGGACGGTGAACATTCAACTGCTCAAGAAACCAGTCATATAACGGCCTGTGATCTTCAAATTCGAGAGTGCAAAGAGAGTGGGTTATTTTCTCTAAAGAATCCGATACGCAATGTGCAAAGTCATACATCGGATAAATACACCACTTATCACCCGTCCTGTAATGAGTCTCTCGCTGAATGCGGTATATAACAGGATCACGCATATTAATGTTACCGGATGCCATATCAATTTTGGCGCGTAATGTGCGGGATCCATTCTCAAATTCACCGGCACGCATGCGTTCGAAAAGATCAAGGTTTTCTGCAACTGAACGGTTACGATACTGGCTCTCTTTTCCGGGCTCGGTCAAAGTCCCACGGTGCTTTCTTACTTCATCCGGTGTTAAATCACAAACATATGCCTTTCCCGCTTCTATTAAACGCACAGAATACTCGTAAAGCTGTTCGAAATAATCAGATGCGTAAAAAAGCCTGTCGTCCCAGTCATAACCAAGCCATCGAATATCTTCAATGATTGCATTCACATATTCTTCTTCTTCTTTACTGGGATTAGTGTCATCCATTCTCAAATTGCATATACCAGAAAACCGGGCAGCCATGCCGAAGTTGAGGCATATCGACTTTGCATGGCCTATATGCAGATAACCGTTTGGTTCGGGTGGAAAACGCGTATGCACCTTACCATCATTCCTGTTATTTTTTAAATCTTCTTCAATAATATGTTTTATAAAATTTGAAGAAGTCTTTAAATCATTGTCAGACATATAAGAAATCTCCTACGTATTATCCAACGGTTTCTTAACAAGTTACATCTCACCAACGAGATATTTTAGCACATTATCCCCATATCG
>CAZVHL010000018.1:0-4201 GCA_964626925.1 uncultured Nitrospiraceae bacterium | reverse complement strand
TCTTAACAAGTTACATCTCACCAACGAGATATTTTAGCACATTATCCCCATATCGGGTCCCCATATCGAGGTTGAACCTCGATATGAGAAGAATGTGTTATATTAACTGGAGGGACATGGCAAAGCTATCGAGGTTCAACCTCGATAGAAATCGCCTTTCAAATTCAGCATGAAAAAACCTTGTTTTGTTGATGGACACATATATCATGTGTATAACCGCGGTGTGGAAAAACGGGATGTTTTTGTAGATGAGGAAGACTATTTCCGTTTTGTACACGATCTTTACGAGCTTAATGACAGCAATCCCGTAAGGAACTTACATTATTTCTTCAATCATAAGACCAAAAGCATAGAAGCGCGTAAGTTGTATGGGGATCAAATGAGAGAACCGCTTGTTGCGATACTTGTATTTACACTAATGCCCAATCACTATCACATTATGCTAAAGCAGATTAAGGAAAACGGGATTGTGAAATTCATGCAAAAGCTGGGCACTGGCTACACCATGTATTTCAACAAAAAATACTGCCGCGTCGGTAGTTTATTTCAGGGTAGATTCAAAGCAGCTCACATTACAGATGAAGCACATTTCATCCATCTCCCTCATTACATCCACACAAATCCATTAGCCATTAACTATCGAGGTTCAACCTCGATAGAATTTCTGACAGAATATCGCTGGAGCAGTTTTCCTGATTATATCGGCAGGCAAAACTTCTCATCTGTAACAGAAAGGGGAGTTCTTCTGGACATATTTGGCGGAGAGAAACAATACAGAGAACATACTATACAGAGACTTGAAAATCATCAAGACTCTGCTGAAGAGCAGATTGCAGATATCATTATCGAATATTGAGGTTCAACCTCGATATGAAATAGCTTTTTCGAGTCTTTTGATTGTCTTATCCCTGCCGATGACATCAATCACTTCAAATATTCCGGGGCTTTGCGTGCCCCCGGTTAATGCAACGCGAACTGGCTGGGCAAGTTTGCCAAGTTTGATATCATATTTTTCCACTATTGCCCTGAAAAGCTGCTCTATAGCACTCTCTGAAAACTGATCAAGAGATTCCAGCCCATCTTTCAGTTCGGTAAGCAGGTCACAGCTCTTGTCATTGAGAAACTTTGACTTTGCCTTTTCATCATATTCAATTTCTTCCGCAATATAGTAACGCAGTGATTTAGCAAGTTCAATTAATGTCTTTGAGCGTTCCTTAAGGGTGTCTATCGCCCTGCACAGCCATTCCATCTCTATTTCCTGGCCTTCATCAATGATTTTTTCTTTCACAAGAAACGGCATTATAAGATCAGCGAGCTTCTTTGATGATGACTTAATAATGTACTGACCGTTAAGCCAAAGAAGTTTTTCAGGATTAAATACCGCAGCTGCCTTGCCAACATTTTCGAAAGTGAAATATTCAATAAGTTCTTCTCCCGAAAATATCTCCTGGTCCCCATAAGACCAGCCGAGCCGTACCAGATAATTTACAAGCGCTTCAGGCAGGTATCCCATTTCAGAATATGCCATTACCGATGTAGCTCCGTGCCTTTTGGAAAGACGCGACTTATCAGAACCGAGTATCATCGGTAAATGAGCAAACTTAGGAATCTGATATCCAAACGCATTATAAAGCTGAATCTGTTTCGGGGTATTGTTTAAATGGTCATCACCCCTTATTACATGTGTAATTGACATATCAACATCATCCACAACAACTGTCAGGTTGTAAGTAGGAGTGCCGTCAGAGCGAAGGATTATCAGATCATCAAGCTGTTCATTGTCAAATTCAATCGCACCCCTGATCAAATCATCAACAACCGTATGTCCTTCATGGGGCATTCTGAATCTTACAACCGGACTGACTCCGGGAACAGGCTCCTTCAGATCCCTGCATTTGCCGATGTACTTCATCGGTTTACCCTTAACCATCGCCTCCTTCCGCCTTGCTTCAAGCTCCTCCTGAGAACAGTAACAGTGATATGCCTTGCCTTCACTTAACAATTTTTCTGCATAACTCCTGTACAGATCAAACCTGTCGGTCTGCCTGAACGGGCCCTCATCCCAGTCAAGTCCAAGCCATTTCATGCCCTGAAGAATTGCGTCTATATATTCATCGGTTGATCGTTCCCTGTCCGTATCCTCAATCCGCAAGACGAACGCACCGTTGTTGTGTCTTGCATAAAGCCGGTTAAAAAGCGCTGTCCTTGCTCCCCCTATATGCAAAAATCCTGTTGGACTCGGCGCAAAGCGTACCCTGATCTTGTCGGTCAAAAATTCCTCCTATGCTGAACTTAAGCCTCAGTAATTGTAAGTTTTAAAATCTTTCCTGTCCTGTCAGTCACCTTGAATCTGTCGTCAGCCCTGTATCCTGCAACCCATATAATATCATTTCCGGACAGAACAATAGGAATCCTGTCTCTCTCATCTCTGGGAACTTTTTCGTCCACAAAATAATTCTGTAGTTTTTTCCTCTTCCCAAAACCAGCAGGACAGAAAAAATCTCCTTCTGCCCTGGCCCTGACCTTCAGCGGGAAAATCATGGCATCTGCATCAAAGACACAGGATCTTCTCCCGTCAACAGAATCTGCTGCCTTGTCCTCCATAAACGCCTCCAGTTTAACACCGATTTCTCCGATGTTGACTTCACATGGAGGCTGAATCTCATATTCGCCGATTTTTATCGGAGGCTCTGAACTGATTTTTAAAATAGAATATTCCTTTACCACTCGAACACCCTTTGGAAGATGGATCCTGTCACCGGGCTTACCCTTCTTTATAAGCTTGATAATATTTTCAATATGAACGAAACCCATCCCTCTCAACCCCTCAGTTGCTTCGATGGCCCTTCTGAGAACACGCCTTAATACAGGCTTTTCGATAGTCTCAAGCGGTGAAATAAACAGCTCAATCCGGTTAACTCCCTTTCTGCTGATAAGTCTCATCAATGTCTTTGTAACTATCAGTTCAAGATACTCATCTTCTTCTCTTAAAATGTCCGCTGTTCTGCAAATATCACGAATCACCGAAGGATTCCATTCCTTCAGATCCTTAAATAGTCTGCCTCGAAGCCAGTTTCTGAAGTAATTATCCTTAGCGTTAGAAGAATCGACCATGTACGTCTGGTCCACATCTTTAGACAGGAACTGCTCAATAACCTGCCTTTCGATTTCGATAAACGGTCTGATAATACTGCCCCTGACAGCAGGCATGCCAGACAGACCTTTTTTTCCAGCGCCCCGGAACAGCCTCATCAGAACAGTCTCTGCCTGGTCATCGGCATGATGTCCAAGGGCAATTTTTGAGGCATTTATCTTCTTTGCTATATCCTCATATGCCTGGTAGCGCAATTCTCTTGCAGTCTCCTGCATATTGCCCCCCCGCTCACATGCATGTTTTTTTACGTCAACAGACTGCACAAAAAATTCGATAGACCGCTCCATACAAAACTGTCTGCAAAAAGCTATCTCTTTTTTAACTTCATCAGGTCTGAGCCCGTGGTCCACATATAAAGCACTTAAGGACAGATTAAAATCATATCTGAGTTTATTTAAAACAACTGCAAGACATGTCGAATCAGGTCCGCCGGACAGACCGATAAGAATATGGTCTCCGGTCGAGAGCATATCGTGTTTTTTGATAGCTTCCTGTGCTCTTTTTATAATTTCCATAAGATATTCATTATACATTAATACCTTGATGCCTTGGACTAACATGTGACAAACTATTTTAAATTATAATTTTGTATAATAAATATCTTTTAATAATCAGGTAGATAAATGCACTATTTTAAATATAAAAAAACAGAGTTACATGCCGAAGGCGTTCCCATCAGAAAAATTGTAAATGAAGTGGGAACCCCTCTATATATTTACAGTCATAAAACACTTGTAAAGCACTACAAGGCTTTTGAGGAAGCTTTCGATGGCTATCCTCACTTAATATGTTTTGCTCTCAAAGCAAATCCTAACAATGCAATTCTGCGCGCCCTTGCAAAAAAAGGGTGCGGCGCTGATGTGGTATCAGGCGGGGAGTTATACCTTGCACAGAAATCCGGAATTCCTGCCAGTAAAATCGTTTATGCCGGTGTGGGCAAAACTTCGGATGAGATAAGATATTCATTAAAATCGGGTATTCTTATGTTTAATATAGAATCTTCTGATGAACTCCTGGCTATAGACAAAATAGCCGGAGAGATGGGTG
>CAZVHL010000017.1:10867-20348 GCA_964626925.1 uncultured Nitrospiraceae bacterium | reverse complement strand
GTGATTAAATGAAGATTAACATAGTGCCAGGATTATTAAAACAGTTTATCAGGAGTATGAAAGCCTGGTTCACTGCGATTGGCTACAAGCCTTCTATTCCATAAATCGTGTTCTAAGTTTAATTGAAGTGATATACTTCCAATTAAGTCATGGCATGGAATGAAATCGAAAAACTGTATAATATTTCTACTTATAACCGCTGTTATATTTTTTTATAATAAGATATCTGATGATATTTTTGCCGGGGAAAACTTTAATCATCGAACTAGCGTGGATAATACTTTCGTTATGAAAACAATAGCTGATAACTTGAAAAAGACCGTGAATTTTCTTGCCGGTGAAGTTGGGTCACGGGGTTATCTTGAGTCTGAAGCACTCAAAAAAACAGCTGATTATATTAAATCAGAGTTAACGGCATATGGTTATGCTGTTTCAACCCAGCCATACATATATAAAGGCAGGACTTATGAAAACATATTTGTTGAAAAACAGGGGCGTAAGATGCCTGATAAAGTCATCGTAGTAGGTGCACATTACGATACGGTGGCAGGAACTCCAGGTGCGGATGATAATGCCAGCGGAATAGCAGGGATCCTTGAACTTGCCAGACTGCTTGCTGATGAGCCACTTGACATGTCTGTTCAATTTGTAGCTTTTGTACTTGAAGAGCCGCCTCTATTCAGAAGCAGGTTCATGGGAAGTTATGTGTATGCCAGAAGTCTGAAACAGACAGGAAAAGCTGTCGAAGGAATGATCTGTCTCGAAATGATCGGATATTTCACAGATGAGCCGGGCAGTCAGGTCTATCCTCTGCCTTTTTTCCGGTGGATATACCCCACGACAGGAAATTTCATAACTTTGGTAAGCAACTTGAGTTCAAAAGGTTTTTTGAAACGTATAAAGAGTGGTTTTGAAAGGGGCACGAATCTGCCTGTAGAGACTCTGTCGACTGTTTCATTTGTTCCGGGAGTAGATTTCTCTGATCACAGGTCCTTCTGGAAATTCGGATATAACGCTGTAATGGTGACCGATACAGCCTTTTACAGAAACCCAAATTATCACGAAAAAGGGGATGTTCCGGCTATGCTTGATTATAAAAGGATGGGGGATGTGGTTGAAGGGCTGAAGTCGGCAATAGAAGAATTAGCAGGAGGGAAGTGATTGGAAAGCAAAGAGTGAATTTTATTACCGAAAGTCTTTAATTACTTCAAGTCGTCGCGAGTCAGTAAAGCTGCCTTGCCGGTACTATTTGAAACATTAATTTCGTCACACCACCTGTGATTGTAAGGCAATCCCCAATTGCCGAGAGATTTTATTGTTGCCATTCCATTGGCTTCCAGTTCATTTTTCATCTCTAGAAAAAGTTTTGCCTCGCTTAGTGCATCTTCCCCGGCCCTGTGCGGGCAATCGTTAATGATATCGTATTCATTAAGCATGTAATCGAGGCGGTGACTCGGAAATTCCGGATGGAGTCTGCGACCAATTTTCAAAGTACAGAGCGCATAGTGGCATAAATCAGCGCCAAGACGCTTAAGTTCATATCGCAGGAACCTTGTATCAAACGGTGCATTATGAGCAATAAGTACAGAGTCTTTCATAAACTCTATAATCATTGGGGCGATGTCTTCAAACAGGGGGGCATCCTGAACCATCCAGTTTTCTATGCCATGGAATCTTGTATTTGTAATTGTTAGTTCCGGGTTTATAAGGGATTCAAATCTATCGATGATTTCACAATTTATAATTTTAGTCATCCCTATTTCGCATACACGGTCAAATTGTGAGACCCCGGTTGTTTCCAGGTCAACAACTACAAATTTATTGTCATCAAAGGATCTTTTCATTGCTTATCAATAATTGACGAATGCGAATTGTTCAGCCACTTAATCTCCGGCGGTTTTTTGACAGGAGGTTCCGGGGTAACCTCCGGGTAACCGAGTAAAATGGGGCCGAAGATCTTCTCATCATTTTTCAAGTCTAAAGATTTTACAATTTCATCGTTGTCAGTTACAAGTGACCCAAAGGCGACCCAGCAACTGCCAAGACCGAGTGAATAAGCAGCTAACATTATATTCTGACATGCCAGCGGGCAGGAAGAAGCAGCGTAAGGTCCTTTTCCGATAACAAATATAATTACCGGGGCAGAGTAATAGATAGGATCCTCTAATTGCTCATATCTATTCATGATTAGCTTATATCTTTCCGGGTTTGTTGTTTTTATGCCTTCAAGTATTTTTTTTGCATTGGGAATCGCTGTCTCCAGCATTTTGTTGCGAATCTTGCTGCTCCTGACAACAACAAAGCGCCATGGCTGACTGTTCATCCCGGAAGGCGCATCATTGCCTGCCTCGATTATCCTGTTAATTATTTCTTCAGGAATTTCCTGCTGCTTGTAATTCCTTATAGATCTTCTTGTCTTGATCAAATTTAAAAAGTCATTCATAATAGCCTCGCTGTTATATTAAAAAACAGGGATTGTTTTTAAGTTTCATTAATTAGTTGAAACCTGATGGCACTTAAAGCATCGGTCTTTCGGTGGATGGTTCTCTTTACGTGAATATTCTTTCCCTTCTCCATGACAGTCAAAGCATTTTATTTCTTCTGTTATAGTTATATGATCCTCATCTGCAGGAAACGGAATAACGTTTTCTAATGAAGCAATATAAAGAATTGCTACAATGGCTGCACCTGTTATAGGGAAAAGAAATTTTTTCATTATTGGGTTTTCCTGTAACAAATCTAACAAATTATTAAGAATACATCAATTATGCCTGGATATCAGAGATCTGTTTTACATTTTTTCAGGACTTGTGATATGTTCTATAAGTCTGATATAACATTTGGAAGTGCGGAGATGAATAAGGATCATAAGAAATGGTGTGCAACATTATCAATTATGCGTAACTATCGAGGATATAAATGAAAATCAAGAAAGCTGTGCTGGCATATTCCGGAGGTCTTGATACGTCTGTAGCTATTAAATGGATGAAAGAAACCTATGGATGTGAAGTGGTTGCGTACTGTGCGGACCTTGGACAGGCAGAAAATCTCAAGGCTGTAAAGAACAAGGCATTAAAGACCGGTGCGTCGAAAGTGTATGTTCTGGACCTGAAAGAGGAGTTTATAAAGGATTATGTATTTCCAATGCTCAGGGCGAATGCTGTTTATGAAGGGGCATATCTTATGGGAACGTCGATAGCAAGGCCTATTATAGCGCAAAAGCAGATTGAGATAGCAAAAAAGGAAAAAGCTGATGCAGTTGCACATGGAGCTACAGGGAAGGGTAATGACCAGGTGAGATTTGAGCTGGCTTATTACGCGCTGAATCCTGATATAAAAGTTATTGCTCCCTGGAGAGACTGGGAATTTGACTCTCGTGAATCATTGATGTCTTATGCCAGAAAACATAAAATTCCTGTTACCGTTACAAAACAAAAACCATATAGTACTGATGGTAATCTATTCCATATTAGCTATGAAGGCGGTATACTCGAAGACCCATGGGCTGAACCGGCTGATAATATGTTTACTATGACTGTATCCCCAGAGAAGGCGCCGAATAAGGCCCAGTACATTAATATTGGGTATAAAAATGGAGATCCTGTAAGCTTAAACGGCAAAAAGCTGTCTCCTGCCATTCTTTTAAAAAAGCTGAATGCAGTTGCTGGTAAACATGGCGTGGGAAGGCTTGATATAGTTGAAAACCGGTATGTGGGGATGAAATCAAGGGGTGTATATGAAACGCCCGGCGGTACAGTATTACATATTGCACACAGGGCGATTGAATCCATAACCCTTGACAGGGAAGTGACGCATTTGCGGGATTCACTCATTCCAAGATATTCTGAGCTAATATATTATGGATACTGGTTTGCCCCGGAAAGACTTGTGATGCAGAGTCTTATTAATGAGACACAGAAGGGCGTAACAGGAGATGTCAGGTTAAAACTTTATAAGGGTAATTGTATGGTTGCGGGAAGAAAGGCCCCGAAGTCTCTTTACAGTCCTGCGCATGCAACATTTGAGGCAGAACATGTTTATGACCAGAAGGATGCTGAAGGATTTATCAAGTTGAATGCCCTTCGACTGAAATTAAACTCAAAAAATAAAAGATAAAAAATCAGGAAGCAAGAATTTAATTAAATAATTCCTTAATTTCAATATTTAATTTTTCATTTATATTATGGACGATCTGCAGTACTGGCTTGCCTTAAACTCTTTGACCGATATTGGTCCAGTAGTTGCCCGGAATCTTCTGTCTGCGTTTGGAAGTCCGGACAATATATTCAATATGACAACTGCAGAACTTAGGCAGGTTGAGGGGGTTGGCGAATACAGGGCTCAGAAAATTATTTCTTTTAAAAGCTGGGATAATGTTCAAAGAGAAATTGAAAAGGGGGAAAAAAATAATGTCAGAATATTAACTCTGGATAATCCGGATTATCCAGAAGGGCTTAAACAGATTCACGGCGCTCCGGTCATTCTTTATGTAAAGGGCGATCTGGAGAGTGCTGATAAATATGCGATTGCGATGGTAGGCTCGCGGAGATCGACCGATTATGGAAGACAGGTTGCCGATGGCATGGCCTATAAACTGGCTTCATCCGGCTTAACAGTTGTGAGTGGGATGGCTATGGGTATTGACACCGCTTCTCATAAGGGTGCTCTGAACGCAGGTGGGCGAACTATTGCGGTTCTCGGATCAGGCATTGATGTACCATATCCAGCCAGTAACAGGGGGCTTATGAGTGCGATCGAATCATCCGGAGCCGTAATAAGTGAATTTCCGTTTGGAACTCAGCCCAACAAAGAAAACTTTCCCAGGAGAAACAGGATCATAAGTGCATTATCTCTTGGAGTTATAGTCATTGAGGCCACGCTTGACAGTGGTTCTCTTATTACAGTAGGATATGCGCTCGAACAGGGCAAAGAGGTGTTTGCTGTTCCCGGACAGATAACTTCGATGAATTCAAAGGGGACAAACAGCCTTATTAAAAAGGGTGCAAGGCTTATAGACAGAGCTGAAGAGGTTATTGATGAATTGAGTGACCAGTTGAGAGGTTTGCTCAAAGAAGATAAACAGTCTCTGCCGGAAATGAGTAAAGATGAAAAGGAACTTTACGGCTATCTTGCGGTAGAGCCCAGGCATATAGATAAAATAACGAGAGAGATAAATATGACAACCCCCAGGGCGCTGTCTGTTTTACTTGCTCTTGAACTTAAAGGGGTTGTAAGACAGACTGAGGGAAAACATTTTTCTCTTCACTGAGAGCGATTTAGGTTTAGCAGGAACTGCCGATAAATAAGGCGGATAAATTATAATGGGGATTTTAAATCAGGAGCATAATTAAATGAAGTCTCTTTTAATTGTCGAATCTCCGACCAAAGTTAAGACATTAAGTAAATTTCTTGGTAAAGAATTTACCATCAAGGCATCTGTAGGGCATATAAAAGACCTGCCCAAGAAAGAGCTTGGTGTTGATATCGAAAATAATCTTGCCCTCAATTATGTAGTTATTGAGGGTAAGGAAAAAATTCTCAAAGATCTCAAGAAGGCGGCCAAGTCAGCAGACAAAGTCTATCTTGCTCCTGATCCGGATCGGGAAGGAGAGGCGATTGCATGGCATATTGCGGAAGAATTAAATAGTGCTACAGAGAATATTTTTCGAGTTGAATTTAATGCAATTACCGAAAAGGCTGTAAAAGACGCGATTAATAATCCAAGAAAAATCGATAAAGATCTTGTGGATGCACAGCAGGCCAGGAGGGTATTGGACAGGCTGGTTGGTTATAAGCTTTCGCCTCTTCTCTGGCGCAAGGTTCGGCGTGGCCTCAGTGCGGGCAGAGTCCAGTCTGTAGCGGTCAGGCTTGTTGTTGACAGGGAAAAAGAAGTAGAGGCTTTTAAATCTGAAGAATACTGGAGCATATCCGCAGAGTTGGAAGGGAAAGAGCCTCCTCTGTTTACTGCCAAACTTTTTAGTGTTGATAAGAAGAAAATCAGCATCAATAATGAAAAACAGGCAACAGCCATTGTAGAAGACCTTCAGGGAAAAAGTTTTGTTGTCAGCAGGGTGGAAAAAAAGATGAGAAAACGCTCTCCGGCTCCACCTTTTATTACAAGCACACTTCAACAGGAAGCATCAAGAAAACTCAGGTTTACTGCAAAGAGAGCCATGCGCATTGCTCAGCAGCTCTATGAAGGTATTGAACTGGGTGATGAAGGGTCGGTCGGCCTTATTACATATATGAGGACAGATTCTGTCAGGGTGACTCCAGAAGCCCAGCAGGAGGCGAGGGCGTTTGTAAGGGGAGAATTCGGGAAGGAATATCTTCCATCAAAATCCCCGGTTTACAAGAGCAAGAAATCAGCACAGGATGCCCATGAGGCGATAAGACCTACGTCACTTCTGGTACCTCCACAATCTGTCAAGGATAAAATGACCCGTGATCAATTTAAACTTTACGGTCTTATCTGGAACCGTTTTGTTGCCAGCCAGATGCGCCATGCAGAACTTGAACAGACCTCTGTAGATATAGCGGCGGATAAGTACATTTTCAGAGCAACCGGCTCAATTGTCAGTTTCCCCGGGTTTATGAAACTTTATATTGAAAGCGGAGATAACGGCTCTGATGAAGAGGGTCTTCTGCCGCAACTGGCCGAGTCAGACGTAATGAAAATAACAGGTATCCAGCCGAAGCAGCATTTTACGCAGCCCCCTCCGCGATTTTCAGAGGCAACGCTTGTCAAGGAGCTTGAAGCAAGAGGCATTGGCAGGCCGAGTACTTATGCTTCTATTTTGTCAACAATTCAGGATAGAAAATATACAGAAAAACTTGAGGGCAGGTTTAGACCTACTGAACTGGGTACAGTTGTAAGTGATATGCTGGTTGAGCGTTTTTCTGAGCTGATGGATTATAACTTTACCGCCAATATGGAGAATAATCTTGACAAGATAGAAGAGGGCGGTTTTAAGTGGGTTGATATTGTGATGGATTTTTACAAACCCTTTGATAAACACCTTGAAGATGCGATGAAAAATCTCGGGAAGGTAAAACCCAAAGACATTCCTACTGATAAGAAATGTCCGGAGGGACACCCAATGGTTATCAAGTGGGGGAGATTCGGGAGATTTTTTGCATGTGAGAAATATCCTGAACACAAATATACTGAACCGCTTGAGGATGAGGGATCGGGTGCAGATGGGCAGGGAACAGCGGCTCAGGATCAGCAGACTGATGAAATATGTGTAAAGTGCAGTTCGCCTATGGTTTTAAAAACCGGCAGGTTTGGCAGATTTCTGGCATGCAGTAAATATCCTGAGTGTAAGACAACAAAAGCCCTGTCCATAGGTATCAAATGTCCTGAAGACGGTGGAGATGTTGTCGAAAAAAGAACCAAAAAGGGGAAACTTTTTTACAGCTGCGGCAACTATCCCAAGTGTAAATTTGCCACATGGTATAAACCTGTTGAGAAAAGCTGTCCTCAGTGTAAAGCCGGGATCATGGTAGACAAAAGGACTAAAAAAGGCAATTTCCTGGCCTGTATAAACAAGGAATGTAAATATCAGGAAGAAGTACAGGAATCTGAGAGTCCGCAGGAATCAACTCAGGGCTAAAAAAATAAATTTCAAAATCCCAGCATTTTAATTTCATCAATAGATTTTTCCATATCTTCCGGCATTGGCGCTTCAAACTGGACAATCTCCTTACTTGCAGGGTGTTTCAGTTTCAGGCGGTGGGCGTGAAGCATCTGACGGGGAAAGTTTATTGTCTGCCTGCCTGATGTCAGTAGGGTTTTTTTTCCGTAAGTCCTGTCTCCCAGTACAGGATTCCCGATTGAAGCAAAATGTACCCGTATCTGGTGTGTGCGCCCGGTCAGGATTTTGGCCTTAATTAAAGAGGTCTGCCTGAATCTCTCTATTACTTCAAATTGCGTAATCGCCTCTTTACCGCTCCTGGACTTTGTTGTCATTCTCTTGCGGTCTGAAGTTGATCTGCCGATTGATTTTTTTATCTCTCCTCTCTCGTCTTTCAGGTTTCCGTAGATAAGGACAAGGTAATATTTCTCGATCTCCCGTTCCCTGAACTGATCAACGAGATCATAGTGTGCCCTATTGTTTTTTGCAACAACCATCAATCCTGAAGTATCTTTATCAAGGCGGTGAACCACTCCCGGCCTCAAAGGAGCGCCTACCGGAGAAAGCGTGTCGCAAATGTAGGCCAAAGCGTTCATCAGTGTCCCGTGTCTGTTGCCTATAGCAGGATAAACAACCATGTGCGGGGGTTTGTTTACTACTATAATGTGATCATCTTCTTTGATAATATCTACAGGGATATTTTCTGGGAGCAGCAACTCAAGAGGTTTATCAGGAATGGATATTTCTATTCGGTCATTTATTTTTACTTTATAGCGTATTTTTTCGATGTTCCCGTTTACCGTAACCATACCAAGTTTTATGAGTCTCTGGATGTGTGATCTTGTAAAACTGCCTTGTAAAGACAGAAAGGTATCAAGTCTGTCGATTTCTGTTTCAGTTCTTACTGTATAAATAGTTTTTTTCATATATCTTACTGTCGGGTCTCTCAAGGTATAGTATACTAGGGAATGTCTGAAAATAAATCATCGTTTGCCTTGAAGTTACAGGTGCTTTCCGTGCCGTTTTTTACATTTGGAGCGTTCTTGACACTGTATTTTTTCCGTTATGCTGATGATAACAGATTGACAAGCTGGCAATGGGCATTTGCAGAAATGGACATGGTATGGTTTATTCCGATACTTATCCTGGGGCTGACTCTTGCATATTCGATTTCGTTAGTCTCGTATGAAAAATTCAGGCCTTCTCTGACACTTTTTTTCTCCTCATTTCTAGCTGCCTCGATATTTTGGGGATCACCGGAGGTTATAGTTGATGTATCAAGATATTTCACCCAGGCGAAGCATCTTGAATTGTACGGAATAAAATATTTTATGTCTGAGTGGGGTACGGGTATTAACGCATGGACCGATTTACCGCTTGTGCCTTTTCTCTATGGGCTGATATTTAAATATCTGGGTGAATCAAGGATCTTTATCCAGATATTTTCGACAACTCTGTTTTCATTAACGGTTGTGTTTACCTACCTGACAGGCAGGGAACTCTGGAACGAGGAAACAGGATTTTTTGCTGGAGCCATGCTTCTTGGAATTCCTTACATTTTTTCTCAGACTCCGATGATGCTCGTAGACATACCTACTATGTTTTTTTTAATGCTCTCGGTTTTTACATTTATCATGGCTTTAAAGAAAGGAGGGATATGGAACGTGATTGCGTCTTTGTCAATATTCTGTGCGGTTTTTTCGAAATATTCTGCATGGCTTATGCTGTCGGTCTTGGGAATTATCTTTTTGATTTACCTTGTCCAATGTTCCAAGGATGGGGGCAGGAAAGAAGATATAAATGACCTCGGGCAGCTGGACATATATGACGTGACACGAAAAAGC
>CAZVHL010000017.1:0-10767 GCA_964626925.1 uncultured Nitrospiraceae bacterium | reverse complement strand
TTTTTTAAGTACGATATTATGCAGGGGCAGATTAATTTTTTGCAGGAATATCAGAAACCGGGATTAAGCAGATGGGGAGAGAGCTTTGTATCAACCTTTTTTTATCAGGTTCACCCTTTTATTTCGATTGCAGCAATATATGCCACTGTAACAGCCATAAAGAAGAAGGATTTAAGATTTCTGATAATCGGGTGGCTTATATTACTCATTGTTGTTTTTCAGATCAGGAGGTCCCGTTATGTTCTGGTAACATTCCCGATGCTTACTTTAATGGCTTCATACGGAATAGGACAGATGAAATCTATAGAAGTTAAGAGGGTTTTAGTTTCCTGTATCGCTATAGCTTCTATTGTTGTTGCTGCTTTTGCATATATACCATTTTTACAGTCTATAAGCACGGTAAATCTTAAAAATGCAGGAAGGTTTCTGAATTCCCTTAATATAGCAAAAGTAGAAGTTTTTACTCTGCCTTCACAGAGACCTGTTGTTAATCCTGCAGTCTCGGTTCCTATCCTCGACCTTTTCACAGATAAGGACATTGTTTATTATCACGATGCGGACTTTGCTGTTCTTTTTGAAAAAATAAAGGAATCCCCTTTAAGGTTTACATGGGAATACAGTAACCCTGAATATTATCAGGGCGATTATTGCAGTGTAACTGATAATTCAGCTGTGGCAGTTATTGCGAACATGAATATTAAGGAATTCCCTGACTCAATAAAAAAGAAAATTGCAGGATACAAATTGGCAAAGGTTTTTGAAGTATCTACAGGGAGATTCCATTATAGTCCTGCTGTAAGGATATATTTACCTTGATCTGGAAACTATTATTATGGTAACTAACTGTTAATTCAATGAAAATTAAAGGCAAAGGTAAAATCACTTAATGAATTAATTGCATTGAAGTCAATCCATACAGCCTATCTTCCCGCATTTCATATAAATACAGAATAGCAACAGGTCAAAAGTTCAAGTTATCTGTCAAATAACCGATAATAATATTAATTATATTACATAAGTCTTGTTTGCTTAGTATCGAACAATGCAGAGATTAATACAGGAGCATGTTTAATAAATATAATATCTCATGGTAAATGTTGCTGAAAATAAAGTGGCAATAGATGATGAAATGGATATTGCCAGAAATGTGATCGAAACTATTCTGAAATCTAAAAAGGTTCTGAATTTATATCCCAGCAGTAATCCCATCTATATAAATAATCTTGACAATACTTATAGCCAGTTTAAGGAATATTTTCATTATAAAGATGAGCTGACTCTTAAATTCAGTAAAAATGATATTTTCTACAATTCTGAATCGATATATAACAGTACACAGAGGAACGATAACCTGGCCCTTTTATTTTTCAAAGACGGCCTGAGAGAAATAACATTCAGCAAAGATGTGTCACGTGATGAAATCGAGGATTTCATACATATTATCTCTCTTGATTTTGATAGAGATAATATCGAAGATGACATAGTAACTTTATTCTGGCAAAAGGATTTTCAGTATATTAAATATATTGCTGAAGATATTTTTCTTACCGAGGATGAGTCTCATGATCCAACTGCGATAAATGAAGATAGTAAAGATACAACTGACAATGCAGATATCATAAGGGCTTATGAAGATTCCATCGAAGACGACGCAATCCCGTCATCTGTTCCTATTATGCCTTTAACAACAGATGACTTTAAACAGTTTCTTGGATATCTCAAAAGAGACAGCGAAGCAAAAAACTCAAAATTCTTAAACATGATTTTTGAAATATATAATGACGTAGAACGCATAGTGGAATATGAAGACATTGGATACATTTTTATGAAGACCTTTGAATATTTAATCAAGGAAAAGGAATTCAAACTAATGGCAGATGCTCTTCATCAGATAAAAGCGAGTATCGGTGACAGCAGCACTGAATCGGAAATGAGGAAACAGGCGATTAAAATACTGTTATTTGTAAGCGGCAAAAAAGTTGTTGATATTATAGGAGATATCCTTGATAGGGAAGTGAAAATAGAAAAAAATGATTTTCAGGAATTCGTTTCGTTATTAGATCAGAATGCAATTGGTCCATTTGTAAATTTACTTAATGAATTAAAGAGTGTTCATGCGAGGAAAACGGTTGTAGATGCTTTAGTTAGCCTGGGCCCCAAGGACGTGCCATCGCTGTTAAAGGGACTGAAACATCCAGAGTGGCATGTAGTGCGGAATATAATATTCATTTTAAGAGAAATTGGTGATGCGACTGCAGTTGAACATATTAAGATAGCAGTAAAACATGAGGACTCCAGGGTCAGGAAGGAAGCTGTCAGAGCTCTTGGAGAAATGGGCGGAGAAAATGCATTACGTATCATTTACGAATGCCTTGATGATGAAGATATTAGAGTAAGAAAAGCCTCTTTGGCAGCTATCGGGCATATGTCCAATGATAATGCCAAGAGAATTATTATTGAGCAGATATTAAAAGCTTCCTTTGCTGGAAAAGAACTGGATGAAAAGAAAGAGTATTTCAGGGTCCTGGTACAGTGGAATGACGAAAGTATTTATGACTTTTGTATCAAGACAATAACTAAAAAATCATTCTGGAACAGGGCAAGACATTATGAGACTAAGGCATGTGCTGCTTACAGCCTCGGTCTTCTTGGCAATAGGGATGCGTTACCGATCTTGAATAAATTCAAAACCTCCCGCAGCAAGTTGCTGAGCAATTTATCTAATCAGGCAATCAGGAGGATCGAAAGTGATGGATAGTGTTGTTATGGATGTTCAAACTGCGGCGGCTAATATAATAAATCAGATAGCTATCGCTCTCAGAACAGGGCGCATACATAGTACAAATAATGTTGCCTTTACTGATATTGCGGATAAACTGGTAGTTTTAATAAACGAGCAGATCGAGCAGGATGAGAAGATTGTTCTGCAGCTAAGAGGAGACTTTTTTTATTTCGGAGATCAACGTGTACGCTATTCTCCGAAGCATCTGTTGAATTTCGATTATCTTTCTGAAGAATTCAAGAAAATCGAACTTGGCACAGTCATAATCAAGCAAAAATTAGGTATGGAAGACATTAAGATTTTTATTAATTCATTCATCGAAACCAATTTTCTGCATGAATCGTTTGAAGATCTCAACGAGAAAATATCCAGTATCTCCAATATTGAATTGCAAAAACTTAAGGAAATTGGCATTGAAGGTAAGTCAGATGTCAGGCGATCTGTGAGAAAGACTTATTTTAACGCGGTCTTTTATATAAAGGGTGTAATCAATAAAGTTCAAGCAGGTGACGAGGTAAATATTAAAAAGGCCAAAAGAGTTATTACGTCTATCGTTAATACTATTGTCGACCACGAACAGACCCTCTTGGGTATGACAACTATAAAGGACCATGATGAATACACTTATTTCCACAGTGCCAATGTAAGTATACTCTCTGTATCGCTGGGACAACATTTAGGATTAAACCGGAAAATGCTGATTGACCTTGGCATAGCGGCTCTATTTCATGATATAGGCAAGACTGATGTACCTAATGAAATACTTAATAAGCCAACCAATTTGATAGATTCTGAATGGAGAACTATGCGGAAACATCCGACATGGGGAGTAAAAGCATTATTGAAATTAAGGGATATAGATGAGCTGACAATCCGATCCGCATTTGCTGCTTTTGAGCATCATATGAATTTAGATAACTCGGGATATCCCAGATTAAAAACTCCTGCTGAAATGGATCTGTTCAGTAAAATAGTGACCGTTGCTGACCGGTATGATGCAATGACATCTGCCAGGGTATATACGAAGACTCCTATGACAGCAGAAAAAGCGTTAAGTATTTTAATGGAACTGTCAGGGCAAAAAATCGATTCTCTGATTTTTAAATATTTTGTAAATATGATGGGCATATACCCCATCGGGTCACTTGTTAAACTTGATTCCAATGAACTCGGCCTGGTTTTTGAAAATAATCAGCAATCTTTATCGAGACCCCGTGTAATGTTGATTACTGATTCTAAAGGAACCTTAATAGAAGGAACTGTTACTGATCTTACTGAAATGAATGATGAAAACAAATATGCCAGAACCATTACCAAGATAATGGATCCCAAAAAATATGGCATTAATATTGCTGAATACCTCTTGTAATAACTGCTTCTGACCCACGCTATTCATAAATATCCTGAATCAAAGCTGGTATCAAAAAAAAACGGTTTGAATACGGCAGCATGCATTTATATGAAACAGATCTGTATAACGTAGTCAATAAATACAGTGTATCAGAAACCAGATCGGCAAGAGCCGCTCCCAAAACGTTTTTTTTTGATACCAGCTTTGCCGGGTTAATAATAGGGGCTAATTCTTTATATCAATGACACGAAGTGCAGGTGGATTTACTGCAGGAACTGCAATCTGAATCTCCGGAAGTAAACGGCTTTTCAACCCCGCTCATTCCAAATAAAGAAAACTTTTTCTTAATATTAATGGAGTTACACTCAGGACATGAGACCTCAGGGTTTGTACCCGAAACGAGTTTCTCAAAATCCATACTGCACTCATTGCAGTTGTATTCATAAATAGGCATAGCATTAATATAAAAAAGAAACGATTAAAAAATCAAAAATCAGGGAAATTTTATAATTTATCAATTGTAATCTTTTATTAGCTGTTTTTGATTTTGATCGTGCATTGCTTCTGCGATAACTTCAACAATGTGCATTATTTTTATTTTTGAATTGTACTCTCTTTTTGTGGCTTCAATCTGCATAATACATCCGGGACATGATGTGACAACTGTGTCAGCCGAAGTATCTCGTATATTTTCGAACTTTCTGTGACTGATCTCTTTTGAAATCTTTTTGAAGTGTAAACTGAAAAGCCCTGCAAAACCGCAGCATTCATCAGCATGCTGCATCTCTACTAAATCAATGCCATTGATGCCTCTGAGAATCTGTCTTGGCTCATTCCTTATGCCTAATCCATGACTGAGATGACAGGGATCATGGTAAGTCATAACTCGTGGTTCGATTTCAAGGTTACTCAAAATATCTTTTTTCAGAATAAATTCATTGATATCAATAATGTTTGGGATAGTGCTGCCTGTAAGGACAGGGTATTGTTCTTTTATTACCATCGTACATGTCGGGCAGATACTGATTATAGCTTCAGCATGTACTTTGCTGAAATGTTCAATATTTTTTTCGGCCAGCATGGCAGCCTCTTTTTCAAGCCCCATCGATCTTAACGGAGTACCGCAACATAACTCCCCTTTGAACACAACAACTTCATATCCTTTTGAGAGCAATATGTTTGACAATATGTCTCCAAGATAAGGATAAAAATAATTAACATTGCAGCCTGCAAATATCGCAACCCTCCCAATCCTTCTGATATTCTTGTATACCTGCACACTGTTTTTGAAAGGTTTTGATGTAATATCAGGAAAATAACGGAAACCACCGACTTTCTGAACTGGTTGATAAAACAGCTTCTGCATTATTCTTAAAACCGAAAATGCCATATCAGGTTTTGACATGCAGGATTTCAATACTTTTCTGAGAATACGCCCTTTACCAAATGAATTTTTTAAGATTGAGCGTCCCTCATAAATCATTTCCGGTATATTGATGCCTGTCGGGCATATGCCCTTGCAAGCTCCGCATAGCATACAACTGTAAATTGTTTCAGCAAGCTTTCTGGTTGGGGTAAGTCGCTCTTCAGATAGTTCTCCAAGTATCGCAACCCTGCCTCTTGCGCCCATTGTTTCGTTAAGTGTGGTTAGATAGGTTGGGCAGAGTGTCTTGCAGGCTCCGCATCGGACACATTTTGATAGCAGGTTATGGTAGTCTGTTGTGTTCATCAGGGTATTGCTGCGTTATTGATCTATTGTTTTTTCTTTTCAAGACATTCATTAGAACTTCCGGTTCTAAAGCCCTGGAGGTCAATGGTGACCTGTTGAAACCCAAGTGATTTTAAATGATTTACCATTTCAATTCTCGTGGTATTGTTCATTATTATAGGGAAATCTTTGACATGCAGTTCAATCCTTGCTAACCCTGCATGGCTTCTGACTCTGAATTCTTTTATGCCTAATGCTCTAATAAATATTTCGGCTTTATGCACCCTATCCAGAGATTCTGCTGTGATTTTTTGTCCATACGGAAAGCGCGAAGCAAGACAGGGAGTAGCAGGCTTATTCCATGTTGCTAATTCCAAAGTCTTTGATAGAGTCCTGATATCATTTTTTGTAAGACCTGCATCACGGAGTGGACTTTGCACTCCCTCTTCTTTTGCTGCCCGGCTTCCAGGCCTCCAGTCCTTACTATCATCAGCATTTGTACCGTCGAGAATGTAAGAATATTTTTTTGTTGCTGCTATACCTTTCAGTTTGCTGAAAAGTTCTTTCTTGCAGTAATAGCACCTGTCTGGTGAATTAGCCGTATAATTGACATTATTTATTTCATCAGTATCTATAGTCATATGTTTTATACCAATGGATGAAGTCATTTCTTTTGCAAAAGATAGTTCTTCCTCCGGCAGGCTGTTGGAAATGCCGGTAACCGCAAGTATATCCTGGAGCATGGCAACCGAAGCAGCCTTTAAAAGAAATGTGCTGTCTACTCCACCGGAAAAAGCTATGATTACACGGTCCATTTCTTTCAGCATTACTAAAAGTTTATTGTATTTAGTTTCTATCGACATAAGATTTTAATCAGGATGCAGTATTCTATCCTATATTATTCACCCGGCAAAGCAGGTATCAAGAATTACGAGACTATAATGTTGCTACTTCGAAGTATTCCTGATGGAAGGTTTGATCAGCTTTAACTATAATCTTGAATCCGTTTTCCTTTTCTACTGCTTCAATCCCTTCCCTTTCATCTTCGTATAGAAAGTTTGCGACACTGGGATGGGCTGACAGCATTATTTTGCAGTTTTTCTGTGTAGAAGCTATTTTCCTGAGCTCCATCAAGATTTCATAAGCAACTGTCATGGGCGATTTGATGAATCCTTTACCATCACAGTAAGCGCAGGACTCACATAAAACTCTTTCAAGGCTTTCTCTTACCCTTTTCCTTGTCATTTGAATAAGACCCAATTCCGACACCTCGAGAATTGTGCATTTTGCCCGGTCCTTATTCATTTCTTCCTGGAAAACTGAAAACAGCTTATGCCTGTTTTCTTCTTTCTCCATATCTATAAAATCAATTACAATGATACCCCCAAGGTTTCTCAGTCGTATTTGATAAGCAATTTCTTTGAGGGCCTCCATATTTGTTTTAAATATTGTATCTTCAAGTGAAGTTTTGCCAACGTATTTTCCTGTGTTGACATCTATTGATGTCAGGGCCTCTGTCTGGTCAATTATTATGTATCCTCCGGACTTAAGCCATACACGTTTCCCAAGCGCTTTTGGAATTTCAAGTTCAATACCGTAAGCGTCAAAAATAGGCTCAGTGCTTTCGTGCAAAGAAATTTTTGATATGAGATTAGAGAAATATGTGTTAACAAACTCTTTGAGTTTATTGAATTCTTGCACAGAATCAACAATCAGCATGTCGATGTCATGACTTAGTAAATCCCTGATGCTCCTGAATGTAATATTAAGATCGCTATATAGCACATTAGGAGCATGGACTTTTTCCTTTTTCTTCTCAATATTGTTCCAGAGAAGCATAAGATACTCTATATCACTTTTCAGATCATCTTCAGTACAGCTTTCGCTTGCTGTTCTTATAATAAAACCGAAATTTTCAGGCTTTAATGCGGCAACCAGATCTTTCAGTCTCGTTCTTTCGTCTTCATCAAGGATTTTTCTTGATACACCGATATGCTCTACCCCCGGCATTAAAACAAGGTATCTTCCGGGCAATGTTATATAAGATGTAATACGCGCACCTTTGGTGCCTATTGAGTCTTTGGAAACCTGAACAAAGACTTCCTCTCCTTCCTGCAAGAGGTCTTCAATTGGATGGCTTATAGGAACTGTCTCGTCCAGGTCTTCGCCAAAAATAGAATAGTCCAATCCTGAAAGCACATCAGCAGCATGAAGAAAAGCAGCTTTTTCGAATCCGATATCTACAAATGCAGACTGCATTCCGGGCAAGATTTTCACAACCTTCCCTTTGTAGACATTACCGACAAGGCTGGCATCTCTTGTTCTTTCGATGTACAGTTCGGACAGCTGGGAATTATTGTCAAGCAACGCTACCCGTGTTTGTTCAGGGGTTATGTTAATAATAATCTTTCCGCCCATAAACTATTATCCTTTATATACCTCTATTTGTTCACACCTATTATAACCATAAAGCCCTATTCTTTTTATCCGGAAAGACTGAAGATCCTCATGGCTTTTTTGAAACATTTCGGATAATATTTCAAAGAGCCGGACCTTTATAGTATCTGTATCTGCAAGAGTCAAGAAGAGCTTATTGTCGATTATTACTGTTTTTTTTATCATTGGCCGAATATTTACAGTCTTACCGTTCCTGAGAACCTCATGGCATTTAGAATTAAGTAATGAATTTATTTTCTTATCGTCTTCTTTGCCAATGACTATTTCGTATTCATAAGTAGAGATCAGATTATTCAATGCCTTCTCATTAGAATGTAACAAGGTTGCAGATAATGCCTTGATACCGGCAGGTAAAGCAGAGTTTAACTTCTTTAAGGTGTCGGAGGAACTCTTGAAATCAATCAGCTCCATATCAAAATACTCGCTAATACCTTCAACACCTACTGCCAGTGCAGGGCCAAATGAAACTTTTGGATGAGGATGAAATCCCGTCGAATATGTCAGCTGGATACCGGCTCTTCTCATCGCCCTAAGGATTGATGTCATAAGTTCCTGGTGAGAAAGATAACGCATAGTGCCTGTTTTAGAGAACTTGACTCGCAGTTTAACAGGTGACGGCTTGATAGTTGACTTACGATTATCTGATGAAACTTCTTCAGACCGCGGCCACTGTTCGTCATTATTTGCATCCCTGCATTCAAGTCCGCAAGCATGGCATATGTTTTGACAGTCCGGGGTCACTTCCTGCTGCAATGCCCTATTATATTCCTGTATAAGGAATTTCTTATTAATTCCTGTATCGATAAAATCCCAAGGGAGTTCTTCTTTAGGGTCATAACAGCGAGTTGCGTATTCGTAAAGGTTGATTCCTGATTTTTCTGCAGCAGCAAGCCAGTTGTCATTATTGAAATGCTCTGTCCATCCGTCAAACCGGGATCCGAGTTTCCACGCATTTTCAAGCAATACGGATATCTCTTTATCCGCCCTTGAAAATACAGCTTCTAACAGGCTGTGCTCTACATGCTGCCCCTTAAAATTAATGCCTTTTTTCCTGAAAGCCCTCTTTATGTAGTCCTGTTTCTCGCGTAGTTCTGAAACCGTGTTCTGCCCAACCCATTGAAATGGTGTGTGAGTTTTTGGAACAAATGCGGATATGCCTACGTTCACATTCACTTTGCGGCCGGTAATTTTCCTGCCTTTCTTTAGCGCCCTGATTGCCATTTCAATAAGGCCGTCAATGTCTGTTTTTGTTTCAGTGGGAAGCCCGATCATAAAGTAAAGCTTTACGTTTCTCCAACCTTCTTTAAAAAGTTTTTCCAGGGTTTCATCATATTCTTCATCTGTAATGTCTTTATTAATAGTGTCACGCAATCTTTTTGTGCCTGCTTCCGGCGCTATTGTAAAACCGGTCTTTCTTACACTTTTAATTTCTTTGAGAACATCGCTGCTGATTGAGCCAACCCTTAAAGACGGAAGGGATATAGAAACAGGTGAACCCTTACATGAATTGTTGAAATTTCTGATAAGGGAGAGCAGATTACTGTAATCTCCGGTGCTCAGGGACGTGAAAGAAATTTCTTCATATCCGGTATTTGCGATAGATTTTTGAGCCAGAGAAATAATATTTTCAAGAGACCGCTCTCTTGCAGGTCTGTATGTCATACCTGCCTGGCAGAACCGGCATCCTCTTGAACATCCTCTTGATATCTCTATCGCCGTGCGGTCATGAACAATAGATGCATAAGGCAAAAGCGGTGAATCAGGATAGGGTGCATTATCAAGGTTTTCGATAAACCTTCTTTTGATAGTAACTTTAGTGATGTCGTGAATGGACGGAACAAAGACGCCTTCTATACTTGATATCGCAATTAATGTATCTTTCTTGTTCCTTAATCCTGACCCATCACCCCGGATGCCTGAATAAACTTCCAGGATCTCTTTAATAACTTCCTCGCCATCGCCTATTACAAATGCGTCAATAAACGAAACCAGCGGAAGAGGGTTTACTGTGCATGGTCCACCAGCAATAATCAGGGGTGAATCATTCGCCCTTTCGTCTGATCGGACAGGAATCCCTCCCAGGTCCAGCATATTGAGAATATTGGTATATGAGAGTTCATACTGAAGAGTGAAGCCTACAATGTTGAAATCTTTTAATGGTCTCTGGAATTCGAGTGAAGTAAGGAGAAGGTTGTTGTTTCTGAGGTATGACTCGTAATCTACCCAGGGGGCGTAGACTCTTTCAGCCGAAGCATCAGGCAGATTATTAATTATTGAATACAGGGTCTTAAGGCCGATATGAGACATACCGATTTCATAACTGTCCGGGAAACAGAGAGCTACTTTGACATTGGCTTCTTTCCTGATTATATTGATTTCATTGCCGATATATCTGCTCGGCTTTTTGAACATTGAGTAATTCATGGATGTTAATTATTCCACACAGAATTATGAAAAGCAATTTGAGCT
>CAZVHL010000016.1:0-20555 GCA_964626925.1 uncultured Nitrospiraceae bacterium | reverse complement strand
GGGCCTGGTACAAAATATGGAAAAACTTGGGAAGTATTTAAATATATGCCGTTCAGAAAAATAACTAAAAAAGGCAACTGGTATAAAGTAAGCGATGTTGACAAGGATACGCATTGGATATACAGAAAATTGGTTACAGAAAGTTTTAAATGTGCTGTGGTGAAGGTAAATAAGGCTAATGTAAGAACTGGACCCGGCACCAGTTATAGTAAAAAAGCGTTAAGCCCTGCTTTAAAATACGACTCTTTTAAAGTTCTTAAAATAAAATCTCCCTGGGTAAAGGTTATTGATGAGTTTGACGATACTGGCTGGATTTACAGGAAGCTGCTATGGATTCAATAAATATTTTTTGCCCTGAACTACAAAAGCTATGAAAAATATCTACCTGATTGATGTTACCAACAGGGATGGGGTACAGACTTCCCGTATTTTATTGAGTAAACTTGCCAAGACAATGATTAATGTCTATCTCGATGAAATGGGAATATTTCAGAGTGAGATTGGGTTCCCCACTCTAACTCATGAAGTTAATTACATAAATGCCAATCTTGCCTTGGCCAAGAAAGGTGTCATCAAGGATATGCGGCTTGAGGGTTGGTGCAGGGCGGTTCCAGAAGATATCGAGTTAACATTCAAGAATTGTCCTGAAATTAAACATTTAAATATTTCGATCTCCACATCGGATATCATGATTAACGGTAAATTTCAGGGCAGGAAAAATTGGAAAGATGTCTTTCATTCCATGATAGATGCATTGAAGACAGCAAAAAAGCTAGGCATAGAAACTGTAGGCGTTAATGCAGAAGACGCATCCAGAACAGATACAGAAAATCTGATAGAATTTGCCCTGGGAGCAAAAGAAAACGGCGCTGACCGTTTCAGGTATTGTGATACACTCGGGGCAGACGATCCTATCACAATATATGAAAAAATTAAAAAAATAGCTGAAGCTACTCAATTTCCACTCGAGATGCATTGCCATAATGATTTGGGCATGGCAGAAGCTGTTTCTCTTGTTGGTGCACAGGGAGCAGTCGAAAGCGGGGTAGAAGCATACATTAATACTACAATTAATGGCTACGGTGAGAGGTCAGGAAATTGTGACCTTGTTTCGATTATCTTAGCCCTTACATATTCACATGGGTTTGAAGACAAAGTACATCTGGATGACCGGGTAAACCTTAAAAAGGCATGGAAGATAGCACGGTATGCATCATATGCATTTGGAATCCCGATACCAATAAAACAGGCCGGTGTCGGTGCTAATGCCTTTGCCCATGAATCTGGAATTCATGCAGACGGTGCGCTGAAGGACAGACGGAATTATGAGTTATATGATCCGGAAGATGTTGGCAGGGGTGAGCCGGAAATGCTCCAGACAGGTAGAGTAATTACAACAGGCGAATACGGTGGGCTGAAAGGTTTCAGGCATGTATACGAAAATCTCGGTATCCATTTCATTGATGACAAGCAGGCAAGAAAAATTCTTGATCTTGTTCAATATGCAAACCTCCATAATCAGAAGCCGCTCACAGATGATGAGTTAAGATTTATTGCAGAAAATCCTGAAATTGTATCAGAGCTCCTGAGCGTCAGAGCAAAAATTCAATAATGTACAGAGTTACACTTATACCCGGTGACGGTGTTGGTCCAGAAATTACGGAAGCAACAACAAGGGTACTGGAAGCAACAGGTATTGCATTTGACTGGGACATTCAGAATGCTGGGGAAGAAGTGTATAATCAGGAAGGTAATCCCCTGCCAGACAGAGTCCTCGAATCCATAAAAAAGAATAAAGTTGCGATCAAGGGACCCATTACAACACCTGTTGGTACAGGTTTTCGAAGTGTCAATGTTGCTTTAAGACAGTCTCTTGATCTTTTCAGCTGTCTCAGACCCTGCAAATCATATACAGGAGCAAAGACAAAATATGAAGACATTGACCTTGTAATAGTCAGGGAAAACACGGAAGACCTTTATGCCGGCATTGAATATGAGAAAGATTCCGAGGGAACCAAAGCTATTATCGAGCTTGTTGAAAAATTATCAAACAGGGCTATTCGAAATGATTCAGGCATCAGTATAAAACCTATTTCAGTGTTCGGAACAGATCGAATTGTTCGTTTTGCATTTGAGTATGCGAGGGAAAACAAGAGACGCAAGGTAACCTCTGTTCATAAGGCTAATATTATGAAATATTCAGACGGTCTGTTTTTAGAAGTTTCAAGACAGGTTGCCAAAGATTATCCTGATATTGAATTTGAGGATAAAATAATTGATAATATGTGTATGCAGTTAGTTCAAAAGCCAGAACTTTATGATGTGTTAGTGCTGCCTAATCTTTACGGCGATATTATTTCAGATCTTGCAGCAGGACTGATCGGAGGTCTTGGCCTTGCTCCGGGCGCAAATATTGGCAATGAATGTGCGGTGTTTGAAGCTACGCATGGCAGCGCTCCGAAATATAAAGGACTGAACAAGGTAAATCCGCTGGCAATGATGCTGAGCGGTGTGATGATGCTCAGACATCTTGGTGAGACAGCAGCAGCAGATAGTCTTGATAAGGCAATCGCTTCTATTATTCAAGAAGGCAAGAATGTCACCTATGACATGAAGCCGACTTATGATGATCCCACCGCTGCAACCACATCCGGTGTAGCTGATGCGATTATCGCTAAAATGACTAATTAATTTATGGATCCTAGTCCTATAAGTTTTCTTATAATCTTTGTTTGTATAATTTTTATCGCACTGCTTTCCAGTTCCGAGGTAGCATTTATTTCCCTGAACAGAATCCGACTGAGAAATTTAATTGAAAAAGGCAACGCCAAGGCAAAAATTGCCCAGAAGATACGTGATGAGCATGACCGTCTTTTCAGTGCTGTTATCCTTTCCGGAAATTTATTCACAATACTTGCAACTTCTGTAGGAACCGCTATAGCCATTTCGCTTTTAGGTGAGGATATCGGAATTGTAATTGCCACTATCGCAATGACAATTCTGACAGTCGTCTTTGGAGAGCTGGCTCCTAAAACATTTGCAGTGAGACATGCAGAAAAAATCTCCCTCGCAATGGCAAGGCCCATAGAAATTTATATAAAAATAATCTCTCCTCTGGTTAATGTATTCAATAAAATGTCGAACGCAATAATCCGTTTATTCGGAGGAGAAGTTGTGCCTGCTCCGCAACTAATGACTGAGGAAGAAATGAAGGCGATGATAAAAATTGGGGAAGAAGAAGGTGCGATCGAAAAAGAGGAACAGGAAATGCTCCATAATGTCTTTGCATTTGGAGATAAGAAAGTAACCGAGGCCATGGTTCCCAGAACTGAAATGGTTGTCATTGCCAAAGATGCGGTTGTAGCAGACGCACTATCTCTTGTTTCAGAAGAAGGTTATTCCCGGTATCCGGTAATAAAAGAGACTGTAGATAATGTTACAGGGCTTTTATATATAAAGGACATTGTCAGAAAAATGGCAAAGGAAGAAGTTCCCCATAACACAACCATAAAAAACTTTATTAGAGATGCCTATTACATTCCGGAAAGCAAAATGGTAACAACACTGTTGGATGATATGCAGAAAAACAAATTTCAGATCGCGATTGTTGTTGATGAACATGGAGGCACTGCAGGTCTCATTACACTTGAGGATATTGTGGAAGAAATAGTGGGAGGACTGCAGGATGAATTTGAGGCGATTGAGGCTGAAAAAGAAGTGGAAATTCTGGATGAGAGAACATTTGTTGTGACCGGCTCCACAGGCCTTGATGAAATCAATGAGCTGATTAATGTTGAGCTTGAAAGCGAAGAATTTCACACCATTGGGGGATTTCTTTTCGGACTTTTCGGTCACCTGCCTAAAGTTGGTGAACAACTCAAATACCATAATCTGAGATTCCTTATTCTTGAAATGGAAGGCAAGAAAATAGATAAACTTAAAATAACAAGGCTTTAAAAGTTAACTGCAAAAAGGAGAGACAAATGGATAGATGGAAATGCCGTCTTTGTGGCTATGTTTATGATCCTGCCCATGGAGACTCTGTTAACAATATTGCCCCTAACATACCTTTTGAAAATCTTCCTGATAATTGGGTATGCCCGATCTGCGGGGCAACAAAAGATCAGTTTGAGAAAATTGAATAATTTGCAGCTAACAGAGATAGAGGATAAATGTCACCGGAGTTTATAAGAAGTGCAAACCTGAGCCAGGTCATTTTAATCAAACCCGATGTGTTCCGTGATCCAAGAGGGTTCTTTCTTGAAACTTATCATGCCGATAAATATAGAACTGCCGGCATTGATAAGCCGTTTGTACAGGACAATCATTCCCACTCCAGGAGGAACACACTCAGGGGGCTCCACTACCAGCTAAAGCATCCGCAGGCAAAACTGGTATCTGTAATAACGGGAGAAATATTTGATGTTGCAGTCGACATCCGCAAGGGTTCTCCTACCTTTGGAACATGGACAGGAGCGATTCTGTCCGAACAGAATAAGCAGCAGATATTTGTGCCCGGGGGGTTTGCACACGGTTTCTGTGTATTAAGCGAAACAGCAGATGTGGTTTATAAATGTACGGATTTATATGAGCCGGGGGATGACCACGGTATTTTATGGTCCGACACCTCTATCGGAATTGACTGGCATGTAAAAGCGCCAATTCTATCTGACAAGGACAACCGGAACCCCTTATTGGAGGAAATATCTGGTGAATTGCTTCCCGTGTATCAACCCTGACATTATTTTACCGCCAGCCAGACATTATATCCATGCACAATCTGTTTATCTCAATCACACGTGTTTCAGTAGCAGCTTCATTGTAACAGCGGAATTCCGGCGCATTTCCTGACGGACGGATATGGACAACTTCCCCGCTTTCAAATGTAATACGAAGTCCGTCCGTTACATCGGTTGATGCTACTTTCCCAAAATACTGCCCAAAAACCCCTTCAATAGCTTCACAGTTTTTTTTGAAATTGTCCAAACAAAAGCCTTTAATCTTTTCTCTGCTTTTTTCGGTAGGGAAATCCTTCAGCCGGTTGCTTGCAGTAAATCTCCCAGGAAGTTCTTTCAGGAGTCCGCTGACAGTAGTGTCTTTTTGTTTGGAAAGCAGCAGAACAGCAATGTGAATAATTACGGCATCCCGGGTAGGAAGGGCCTTCAATGTTCTGCCATTGCAAGTAATATCTGAAGCAGTTAAAAACCCTCCGTTGGCTTCATAGCCCACAACATTACAGGCTCCCCTGCTTAAAGCATCCTGCATACCGCCTATCACAAACGGGGAACCGATTTTTGTGCGTATGACAGTATCAAATATACCGCTTTTTTCGAGTGCAGAGTTGCAGGAGACCGGAGTTACTACTGCGTCTGCCTTAAGATATATAGCGCAGAGGATACCAGCCACATCACCGCGTATCCATTTACCGGTTTCATCGCTTATTAATGGACGGTCAGCATCTCCGTCCGTTGAAACTATTGCATCGAATTTATATTTTTCTGCCCATTTTTTTGCAGCATCCGTATCTTCCTTACGTATAGCCTCCGTATCTACCGGGACAAATGAATCAGAAAAGCCGAGTGCAGTAATTTCAGCTCCCAGACCGCCAAGAATTTCCACCATTAAGTCCCTGCCGACAGACGAGTGCTGGTACACACCTATTTTTTTGCCCTTCAGAGAATCATGCGGGAAAAAATCAAAATATCGCTTTATATACAGCTCTATAGCCTGAGAGGCGTACTTCGGGAGTATCTGCTCAGAATGGAACATCCCGTGCGCATCAAAAAGTCCTTCCGGCAGTTCAACCTCCTGGAGTTTCATCCCAGCCTCATCATGCTTTAAAATCTCACCCTCTTTCTTTGTATACTTAATGCCGTTGCGGTCATCTGGAATATGGCTTCCGGTAACCATTGCTGTCGGTATCTGCCTGATGATACCAAAACAAGCAAGAGCCGGAGAGGGAAGTTTACCGCAGTTCAGCGGCTTATGTCCCCTGTCGGCAACGGCCCTGGCAACAGCCGCCATTATTCGGTCAGTGCTCTGTCTAAGATCTCCTCCGATTGCGACAACCGAGCTTTCCCCCAACTGTCCTGACTCTTCCAGATACTGAATAAATGCAGCAGTATATACATAACAGACCTCATCCGTCATGTCTTCCACAAGCCCACGCACTCCGCTTGTGCCGAACTTGACACCGCTGCTATTCATAACATTTTCCACTGAGACCTTTCTTTTTTCCATTAATTATCTATCTCGGTTACAAGTACAGTACATATACATATATAGTGTCGAGTTATGAGTAGTAAAATAATATTTTCATCCGTAAATATTATTACTTTAAAAAAAACACTGTATTTTTCCGATATGTAAGCTGATGTTATGAATATATTATACCTGAAAATATCTCCCTGAAAAACAGGGGAAGGTTTCATCATCTCTATTTAGGTCATGGTCTGTTGCCTGCCCTCTCTTTCTGAAATTGCTGAGTATAATTTAAAGGCAGATGAAGCGCACCTCAGTTACTGTACGAACTGCAAGAACTGCGAAAAAACATGCTTCATGAATGTTAAACCAAGGGGACTTGTATCCAGAAAAAATATAAACTGTGGTAACTGCGGAGAATGTATCGGGGCATGCAAAAAGGAGCTTGGAACTGAAAAAGCTATTTTCAGTTTTACGAGTTCTGATATGTGTACCTTGCCTGAAGGTAAACATATAAAAATCTAAAGAATTTATCAATTTATTTTGTTCATATTCCTCCCGCAGTATTACTTTTTATCCATCCTGCTTTCCCATCAGCCCGTCTTACTTTACTCCAGTCTTTCCTGGACTGTAGCAGCGTTACTTTCATGCCTTCAAATAACGTAAAGTGAGCAGTCGCCTTTTCCAAAGGCTCAAACTTTGCTTCAGTGCTTTCAACTGTAACGATCGCTTCTCTATCAATCATCGAAATTCTGTCATATAAAGCAGCGCCACCTATCAGAAAAAGTACAATCAGCATTCCTGAAATGATAAGGGAATATTTATTAAATTGGGGTATGAATAGTGTGAAAATCCGTAACAAGAGAAATATTACATAAACAACCGAAAGCAGTATTGTTAATCCATTTACGGTCAGGCCGCTTAAAAGCGCAAACAGCTGCTTGTACCACGGAACAGAGACCTGCATCGAAACTTTCTGAATTTTAGATTGAGCATATCTATAGTTTGAGCTGAGGTCGCTGTCTTCAGGAATCAGTCTCCCGGCCTTTTCATAGTATAAGATTGCCTTTCCGAGTTCTCCTTTCTTGAAATAACTGTTTCCGATATTGTAATAAAGAGGTCCGCTTTCCTGCCCTTGTGCAATCAGCTTTGTGTAGGTATTTATCGCTTCTTCATATTTGCCCTCTTCATAAAACGTATTGCCCTTATAAAATAAATACTGTGGGTCGGTCCCTTTTCGGTCTTCTGAAAATGCAGGAACAGGACTTAAAAGTTTACAGAGCAAAATAATAGCGATAGAGCAATAAAGCATTGCCCTGACAAGGTGATGGGTAGTATCCTTAGTTTTTCTGTTTTTCAAGATAACCGATAGTCTCCTTCATATCTTTCAGGGTTTCATTCATGCGCAAAGCATTAAATTCAGCCGGGGCATACCGCACCATATCACACTCTCTAAAAATATTTTTCAATTTACTTGCTATAGTAACATCCAGATTTTTATCTGCCAGTATCGTATCTATGGAAGCCTCTGTTATACCTCCTGATGGTATATGAAAACGATCTCCGAGATAATCCCGCATTGTCTTGAAAAGCGTATCATAAAATTCCTGTGCAAGGTTTTTCTGCAGATAACGTTCTGATTCCCTGATACCTTTTTTCGCTTTCTTTGGCGCGGACAGCCTTCTGGCATAGCCGATGTCGGTGTTGAGTCTTTCCTGCTTTCTACGATACATACAGAAAGCGGCAAAACATATCAGGGGGATGATCTGCATAATAAGAAAAAAAGGATTTCTATAGAGATAGTTGTCTTTGGTTACCAGCTTACCCGGAGATTCTTTTATGTAAATTATGTCACGACCGATAATTTCCCTTTTGAGAGGCTGCTCTGATCGACCTGCCGGATCAAGTATCGTAATCTCTTCATTTCTCTCTGCCATTGTAACGATGAGAGGAATCTTCTTTTTTATGATCGAGCGGTACTGCTCCTTGTTCGGATCAAAGTAACTGAATGAAATATCGGGAAGACCGCTTACATTTTCACTTATCGGGATTAACACCTGCTCAAATATTTTCCTGTTATTTTCCTGCCTAATCTGTGGTTCGTAGACTTTAAACAGATTATCATTTTCAAGTAGAGGGGGCTGTACTGTTCCAAAATTACCCTTGCCAGTGATAGTCATTTTTAGGGTCACAGGATCTCCCACACGCACTTGTTGCGGAGAAACGGTAAGGTTCATACTAAAATTTCCAACCGCACTCTTGAAATCCTCTGGTTTGCCCATATTCGGTAGAGAAAGAATCGTCAATCTCAACTCATCTGATGATAACTCTACGGGATGTGATTCATAATTCCCAAACAAGCCATCAAATGGATCACGGCCAAAAAAATCATCAAAACCGAAGGAGTGACGCCGACTTTTTTTCTGAGTCACAATATTTGCTTTGAGTTTAGCGGGACCCAATGCAAACTGCCCAGCCTTTGTAGCAAATATCTTTGTCTGAAACTCGACCACGTCATATATAACTCCATCGATGTTTGCCTTATATTGTTTTGGCTTATTAAATTCTTCAACCGAAAATCCGTCATGGTTGTACGAGGGATACTGAATATCACGAACCCTGCTGCTGCTGATAAAGAGTTTAATCGTTAAAGGAGTTATCTCATTTACATACAGCTTATCTTTGGCTGTATGCATCTCCACAAAAACCCTGTCGCTTACATTCGGTGCAGGTTGTCTCTGAGTATTGGAACGACCATGTCTACGGGAAGCACTATCCAGCACTTCCAGGGTTAATTTGTTGGAAGAATATGTGTTGTCTTTATGCTCAACTGTTAAGGGACCTATCGTAAATTTTCCAGTCTTAGTTGGAACGATCCTGTAACTGTGTGTAACAGAAGAAGACATTTGGCCATTCACGATCGACATCCTTGTGGAAGGGCCAAGATAACGTGACTGAAGGCCTGATATTTGCGGAACGTCAGGGGCAGGTAACTTTGATGAGCCATCAAATTGCAAGCTGAGTTGAGCAGTCTGGTCAAGATAGATAATGTTCCGGTCCAGTGACGCCTGAAACATGATTTCTTTAGCAGGTGATACCGCAGGCATGAGAATACAAAAAGCGGTTATGATTGCGATTAAGATATTCAGATTATTCTTCCTCTCTACCTGTATCATCATAATTACCAGTCTTTGACCACACCTCTGTATCTACCCCGCATCTGTTTGTTTACTTCTTCTCGTGCCTCTTCCTGGCCATATGACTCAAGCAGCATACGGGCTTCTTCCGGCGACATACCCACGGTCTCCTCATCTCCTGCGCCTCCGGTCTCCTGGTTGCCTGAAGATTCCTTCGCATCTTCCTGGCTTTGGCCCTGGTCCTGTTGCTCTCTGGATTCGTCTTTCCCTGCTTCCTGTTTATCTTCTTCCTGTTGCTCCTGTTGACCTTCGTCAGACTGAGATTTCTTCTCTTCTCCTTCCTGACTCTCATCCTGCTTCTGGTTCTCATCCTGTTCCTGATTCTGTTCCTGCTTATTATTTTTTATTCTATCAAGAAGTACCTTCAACTGTTTCTCTACAATTTCATGATTATATTTGGCATCCTTGTCTTTCTCATTAAGTTCGATCGACCTCTTGTAATAATCAAGTGCCTCCTGGTATAGCGAGGCTGCACCGTTCAAATTACTATCAGCCTGCGAACTTCCCAGTTTATATTTGCTGTTCGCAAGATTATAGGTTGCTTTTGCTTCCAGTTTTGTATCATCAGTCTGTAATGCATTTGTAAAAGAACTGATCGCCTCTTGAAAGAGCCCTTTTTTGTACTGTGCGGTACCCAGATTAAAATTAACTATATCCAAATCAGGAGCCTCTTCCCTGGCCTGATTGTATTTTTCTATCGCTTCATCAATTTTTTCTTCTTCAAGCAGACGATTTCCATCACTGATACCTCCAGCAACAGAATCTGTAAATGCCTGTTTTGCAGATAGCAAAATGAAAAGAATGAGAAAACAGTTAAAGAGTTTTTTCATGACTCTCTTCTCCGTATCTTTTTCCCCGATCTTCTTTCCCTGATAAACGGTTCGATCGAAAGCAGCAGTAATGCTATAACAAGAGGGATGCGGAATCGTTCGTTGTACTGTTTGACCATCTTGTTTTTTATTTCTCTTCTTTCCATTTTCGAGAGTTTTTCTTCATACAGCAGGTCCAGGCCAAATTCTGTATTCGTGGATTTTACATAGCTTCCGCCTGTAGAAAGAGCTAACTGCTGCAATGTGGCCTCATCAAGTCTGGTTTTTACTACATTACCGCTTTTATCCTTTAGATACGTTTTTCCGCCGGCTTCATCAATAACCGGAATAATCTCCCCTTCTCTGGTTCCGATTCCTATGGTAAAAATCTTTATCCCTTTTTCTTTTGCCTTTTCAGCCCAGAGCTGAGCATCACCCTCATGATCCTCTCCATCAGTGATAATCACGAGTATCTTGTATTTTTTCCTGCTACCCTCGTAGCTATCAAGGGCAACTCTTATCGCGTTCGACAGTGATGTGCCACCCTTTGGTATTGAATGCACATCAAGATCGTCAAGAGACAGCATAAAGCCACTGTAGTCTGCGGTAAGCGGACATTGAAGAAAGGCATTTCCGGCAAAGGCTATCAGGCCCAGCCTGTCTCCCTGGAGCTTCTTTATTAAATCTTTTACCGCAAGTTTGGAACGTTCCAGTCTGTTCGGTTTCACATCTTCGGCAAGCATGCTTTTAGAGGTGTCAAGAGCGATAATGATATCTAATCCGCTTCTCGTGACTTCCTTCCACTCAAATCCCCATTGCGGTCGCATCAGAGAAAATATGATAAGGAATACAGCAAGCAGAACAAGTATGGTTTTCCATTTTATATTATTTATATTCACTGATAAAATAAGTGAGCGCAGGGTAGCTTTATCAGCAAAGGATTCCATATCCAGCTTCCTTTTTTTATGAGACCAGAGAAAGAACAGACCTGTCGCTGCCAGCAGCCAGAAGTAATGGATAGCGTGTAGATTGCCGAATTTCATATAAATTTAACTGTTATCAACCCTTCAAACATCAGGGCAACCTCCTTAGCAGGGATTTATTCAATACGATTTCTAAAAGCAACAGAACCAGTCCGGGAATAAGAAACAGGTGGAACAGCTCATTATATTCTCTATATCCTGTCTCTTCAATGGGTGTTTTTTCCAGTTTGTCGATCGACTCATAGATTTCCTTTAGTGACTCGGCGTCAGTTGCTCTGAAATATCGAGCGTCAGTCTTTTCAGCTATTTTTCGTAATATCTGTTCATCGATTTCGATTTTGACCTGTCTGTACACTTTGTTCCCAAACAGGTCCTGTGCCGGATAAGGGGCCAGCCCCTTTGTCCCGGCACCAATGGTATATGCCTTGATATCGAGCGCACCTGCAGCTTCAGCTGCCGTGATCGGGGAGATCCTGCCGGCATTGTTTCTGCCGTCAGTAAGTAGTATGACCACCTTTCCTTTTGCTGTTGTATCCTTCAGTCTGTTCAGGGCTGAACTCAGTCCTGATCCGATAGCGGTGCCGTCTTCTATCATTCCTATTTTAACTCTTTCGAGACTCTGCATCAGCCATCCATAATCAAGGGTTAAAGGAGAAACGGTGTAAGCTCTTGAGGCAAATGCAACGATACCTATTCTGTCAGAATTTCTGTGAGTGATAAACTCCCTGACCACTTCCTTCACTACTTCAAGCCTGTTTTCCCGCTTACCGCCTAACTCAAAATCTTCTGCCAGCATACTGGTCGAAGTATCGATCGCCAGAACAATGTCGATACCTTCACTTTCTATTTTGGACTCCTGCAGCATAAACTGCGGTCGGCTCAATGCGACAATTATGAGAAGTAAAGCACACATTCTCAACAGGATTGTACTTTTGAGCATACGGAGCCGCCAGGTCTTTTTTAGCCCTGATACCAGCTTGCCATGAGAAAAACTGAATGCCGGAGCCTTACACAGTCTGTTACTGAGGAACGCTATCAGAAAAGGGAATAAAAGCAGTATTAAGACCCATGGGCTTTGCAGTTGCATTTCTAAATCGTGCCTCCCTCAATTACCTCTTTTGTTTGATCAATAAGTTTTTTGGCAAAGTCATAACTTGAATTGTTCTCAATATCTTCAGGTATATATTTCGCAAATTTCACCATATCACAGTGAGAGAGAAACTCTCTCAGCAGATTCTTCTGGTCGATGTTGAGAACCGAAGAGCTTCTCAATATCGAGAGAAACTCTTCGGTGGTCATCTCGGGAGCTTTTAGCTGAAACCGGTTTTCCAGATAATGTCTGACAATATTTGACAGTTCAAAATAATGCTGTTGCGTTTCACCTGTTTCTATGTATTTTTGCTTCATTAATTGGTTAAGTGCTTTGATCGCTATTTCATGAGCCGGTACAGGAGGGGCAGATGCAACTCTCATTTTTTTTCTGTTTACCAGATACCTGATAAGAATAAGAATAGCGATTATGACCGGAATAGCGGACAGAATAATAAAGAAGAATGTCCAGTCTCGATAACTAACCGGGCCTTTTATATCCCGGATTTCAGGTTCTTTATCATCTTTATCCAGAACACTCATCACTACAACGCTGATTTCATCGGTATTAAGTTCTTTCCATTCCTCTTTACCTGCAAGCCTGTATTTAACTATCGCACCGGGTATTGAGAATTCGCCTGTCTCATAAATATCCAGCAGATACCACTGAGTGAGTGTCCTGGTGCCCCAAAATCCGCCTTTGGAGGAGCCGAAATCTCTTATCGTAAATTCTGCGAGGTTATCACCAAACTCTGGCAGTTGCAGCTCAACTCCATTATTCGCTTTTACTTTTACTGTGTACTTAATTTTGTCACCGATAAAAATCGATGTTTTGTCAACAAAGGCTTTTAATTTAACAGGCAGACCGGTACTGGCCTCATCTCCAGATGCAAAAGCACTGCAGAGCATCAAAGTCAGTAATATTCCAAACAGAATCCTGATTATTTATATCCTCCTTTCTCGCATCCTGAAAAATTTATACAGTTCAGGTGTATAGGGGATGTCTGTGCGGATATCTATATGATCAACATTAACAGAGCGAAACAGTCTTTCACGTTCAGCAAACATGTTCGCTGCGTTCTCACTGTATGCTTTTCTTACAGCAGAACTGGAGCTGTCTATCATAAAACTGCGACCTTCTTCTTCATCTTCAAGGCTTACAAGTCCTATATCAGACATCTCAAGTTCTCTGGGGTCTGTTATCGAAAGAGCAACAATATCATGACGTTTATTTGCGATTGAGAGCGGCATTTTAAAGTCCTTTGCATAGAAATCGGATATCATGAAGGTGACGCTGCTTCTTTTTGTAACTCGACTGAGATATTCCAATGCGCCGGCTATGTCAGTACCATATCCTTCTGGCTGGTAATATATTGCTTCCCTTATAATTCTGAGTACATGAGTAAGGCCCTTCCGAGGTGGAACAAACTTCTCTATCCTGTCCGTAAAGGCTATGAGCCCAACTCTGTCATTATTCTTGATGGCTGACATCGCAAGCAGGGAGCAGAGTTCCGCAGCAAGCTCTTTCTTCAACTGGTTCACGGTTCCAAAATAAGAAGATCTCGATATATCAAGTAAAAGCATTATCGTGAGCTCTCTTTCTTCAACAAATTTCTTTATAAAAGGCTGCCCTGACCGGGCTGTTACATTCCAGTCGATTGCGCGTATGTCATCTCCGGGATGGTACTCCCTTACTTCCTCAAACTCCATCCCTTTTCCCTTAAATACACTATGATAGTGCCCGGCAAAAATATCGTTTACCATGCGTGAAGTGGTAATATGTATCCTGCGAATACGCTGTAATATCTCTCTTGGTATCATAAGAACGTTTGGCCTTTACGGGACTTCGATTTCCTCAAATATCTTTCGGATGATATCATCAGAACTCTTTTCTTCGGCTTCAGCCTCATAGCTCACAATAACCCTATGTCTCAGAATATCAGGCCCAATGGATTTCACATCCTGTGGAGTAACGTATCCTCTGCCCTGTATGAAGGCATAGGCCTTGGATGCGATGTTAAGATGAATCGATGCCCGTGTAGACGCCCCGTACTGAATAAGACCGCTCAGTTCATCAAGCCTGTATTTGTCGGGTTCTCTTGTAGCAAACACGATATCGAGAATATATTTTTCGATCTTTTCATCCATATAAATCTCATTCACTACTTTCCGTGCTCTCATAATGTCATCAGAGTCTACTACCGGGCTTACTTCAATAGTTTTGTCAGTAAAGGCCATGCTTTTCATTATTCTATGCTCTTCCTCAATGCTCGGATATGTGACGTTAATTTTGAGCATGAACCTGTCCACCTGAGCCTCTGGTAATGGATAGGTACCCTCCTGTTCAATCGGGTTCTGGGTAGCAAAAACCAGAAATGGTTCATCTAACGGAAAGGTGTTTTCCCCTATGGTCACCTGCCTTTCCTGCATCGCCTCAAGAAGCGCGCTCTGTACTTTGGCAGGTGCCCGGTTAATTTCATCAGCCAAAATAATATTGGCAAACACCGGGCCCTTCTTTGTAGTAAAGCTGCCGTCTTTTGGATTATATACGAGTGTTCCGATCAAATCTGCTGGAAGCAGATCAGGCGTAAACTGTAGCCTTTGAAACTTTGTCCTTATAGCACCAGACAGCACTCTCACAGAAAGCGTTTTAGCTAATCCCGGTACACCCTCAATAAGGATATGTCCGTTTGCGAGCAGCGCCACAAGCAGCCTCTCTATCAGGTACTGTTGCCCAACGATTACTTTGCTAAACTCGGACATAATGTTCTGTACAAAAGCGCTTTCTTCTCGCACCTTTTCATTAATTGCAGTTATTCCACCATCAGTCATAACTTTATCCCTCCTGTGATATTAAGTATATTTTAAGAACTGTTCACATCTAAGATTTTATCAATACTACTATAAAAAAAAACGGGATTTCTATCAATATAACCAAATAGTAAATATCATCGTTCTGGTGAGGTCAAAGCCACCGAATGTTCTAATGGAGTTTACTCACTCTCAAGCAACCTTAGATTGATCTTTCCGCCGTCTCTAGTATTGACTACATATTTTTTTACCCTGCTCATGACCTTTTCCATACTTTCCATATACAGCCTGTAGCGGGTCACATCCGTTGAATATATCTTTTTATTCTTTTCATATTCGGCCAGCATCTTCTCAAACCTCTCTGCTTCCCCGCTAGATCTGTTTATCACGTCTACTTTATATGCCTCTCCCTCTCTTAAAAGCTTCTCCGCATCACCCCTGGCCTGAGGTATAACGGTATTACTGTAACCCCATGCATCGTTTATCGCTTTTTCCCTGTCCTGTTTGGCGTTGGATACGTCCCGGAAAGCTTCGGCGACTTCTTCCGGCGGATAGACTTGATTAAGGTTAATACCCATAAGCTGCAGACCACTTCCGTATTCGTCCAGTATCTTCTGTGATTTAGATTTTATCAGTCCCTGCAAACGCTCCTTGCCGATGGTGAGAATTTCATCCACCTTCATACTGCCGCCTATCTCCGTTATGGCGCTTCGCATCGTCTCGTTTATCAAAAGGTAAGGAGGATATTTAACGTTATAAAGATAGGACACGGCGTCCTTTATGCTGTACTGGACTACGGCCTTTATATCAATGATATTCTCATCCCCTGTAAGAAACTGGACTACTTCGGGCGAAGAGTGGATGGATTTATGCTCAGGAAGCATTAAACCTATTCCCTCCCTGCGAATGGTGGAGATATTGACTACATCAACAGCCTCTATCGGCCAGGGCATATGATAATGGAGCCCTTCACCCACTCTTTCCTTGACCACTTTGCCAAAGAGTTTGACCACAGCCACTTCTCCTGGATTGACTACATAAGTTCCTGAAAGCAGATAAAGAAACGCAAGTGCCCCTGTTCCGGCCAGCCCGATTTTCTTAAAGTTAAGATGGGAAAATGCCCGTCTAAGATCGCCTACAACCCCTGCATCTGTTCCCTTACTCTTAAATAGAGAGGTCAGAAAATTAATAATTTTAACGAATATTTCTCTGAGAAACCTAAAAATCTTTTCTATTAGCTGCAGCCATTGCTTTAAAGATTCCCCGGTCTTTTTATCTGGTCCTTTTTCAGTGTCTTCATGTGTTTTTCTGTCTTTGCCGGGTATGTTTTTATCTTCTGCCATTATCTACTTGTCCTCCTTCAGCCAGCGGTTTTTTATTACCCCATTAGAAAAGCTTTCTAACGGGATTTACTGCTTTCAAAATATTTAAGTATATCCGCATCAGTGGGCAGGATAATTGTGGTCTTCTCATCTATGAACTTCTCATAGGCTTCCAGAGATCGAAGGAATTTGTAGAACTCGGGGTTTCTCTGGTAAGCGTCCGCATAAATCCTGATTGCACCGGCATCTCCCTCACCCTTCAGTTTTTGTGCTTTCTCATAAGCCTTTGACAGGATAATCTTTTTTTCTTTGTCCGCCTCTGCCCTTATCTTGGATGCCTCTTCTGTTCCTTCTGAACGGTACTTGCGGGCAATTCTCTCCCTCTCAGCCCTCATGCGCTGAAACACGCTCAGCTTGTTCTTGTCCGGGAAACTCAGTACCTTTACTCTGACATCAGTGACCTCCATCCCATATCCTTTAACTTTTTCATTTGAGATGAGCGTAATTTTTTCCATCATTTCTGTTAATTTCATTTTCTCCTTCTCGACGGTCACGAGGGAGGAAAGGTCATACTGCCCAAAGGCTACCCCTAACTCTGATGAGACGATATCAGACAGTCTTGCCTGCGCTCCGGCAACATCCTTGACAGTCTTCATAAATTCCACCGGTTTTGTTATTTTCCAGCTGGGATAAGATTCGGCTACAATATTTTTTTTGTCACGGGTGAGAAATTCAGCTTTACCCGGCAGAAACACCATAAGCCTCTTGTCATAACTTTGGATACTCTGGACAGGATCTGGGAGCTTCCAGTTCAGTCCCGGTTCTGTGATGGCTCTCACTGGTTTGCCAAACTGGGTGACCACGACATATTCGGTCTGGTCGACCTGAAAAAAGACCAGGTTGACAGCAACAAATATGATAACAACCATGCTGATCAGAAAAATCTTTTTTATATTCATTTTTATTTCACCTCCCTGAAAACTTTAGAATTTGTCTTTCCCTTCAGATACCACAGGTCTGTTGTTCCAATATCAATGCGGGAATCGACTATCAGTTTTTCAACGCCCGGCAGTATTTTCTCCAGAGTCTCAATATACATCCGTGTTTCAGTAATATCAGGAGCTTTCCGGTATTCTTCCAGCCGGCTCAGGAAACGGCTTGCCTCTCCTGCGGCGTAATTTAACTTTTTCTCACGATAAGCAATAGAATCAGCGACTACTTCTGCTGCCTCGCCGCGGGAAAGGGGAATCACCTCATTCCGGTAAGCAAGCGCTTCATTGAGATAAGTCACCTTGTCTTCTCTGGCGCTTGCCACATCACGAAATGCGCTTATTACATCTTCCGGCGGGGCAGCCTTGAGAAGTTGAACATTTACTAACTGAATGCCGGATTGCTCTTTATCCAGCGCCTCCTGCGCCAGGTCCATTGTTTCGTCCTGTATTACTGACTTGCCTGTAGTGAGAACATTATCTACTTCTTCCTTACTGATGACCTGCCTGACTGCTGATTCTGAGGCAAATTTTACCAGCTTTTCAGGCTCTGTTACCCGATAGATAAAATCAAAGGCATTTTTGACCTTGTAATGCGCAGCAACACTGACCTCGATCAGGTTCTCATCTCCTGTCAGCATCAATATAGGATCACTTTTTATAGTCCGAATGTTGCTTACGTTTATTTTATCCACCTGTCCAGCTGGCCAGGGGAGACGGTAATGAAGTCCGGGTGCCACCTGCGTTTCAACTGGTTTGCCGAAACGTTTTTCAATCCCGATCTGGTCCCACCGAACATAATAGATACCGGATGCAAGATAAAGAACTGCTAAAAGCGGTATGCCGAACTTTTTAATCAGCGGGTAATATTTTCCTATATATTTGAGATGCCTGTGCTCATGTACTACATCAGGCAGTCCGCCGGAACGCAATGCCCTGAAAGCGCCCGTAAAGATTTCCAGACCGGCCAATACAATGAGGAGGACAATGATTACTGCCGCTACCTTGTCCATGTTTACCAGACCAATCAGATAGCCTGTTAACCCGATGACTACAACAATGGAGTCGTACATATCCATCTTCGAATGGTACCCGTCGGCAACCAGGCTCGGGGAGTTAGTCTCCTTTCCCACATATATCTTGAAGCGGGCCATAAAATAACTGATTGCAATCGTGAGCAGGGAACCCAGTATAACAACAGGCACCTGAGACAGTTCTCTTTCTGTTCCCCTGATTACTTCCCTGAATATATCGTATCCGATATAGAGGATGAATAAAGAGACTATTATCGACACGACGTTTTCGATTCTGCTGATTCCCCGGGAGAGGTTAACATCCTCCTTCCTTGCCAGAAACAGTCCGGTGAGGACTATGCCCGAGACAAATATATCCGAGAAAGAATGCCACGCACTGGCCTTTAAGGCAAGACTGCCGGACATGCCTGCCAGGATAAACTTTAAGACAATTAAAAACAGATTGGCACATATTGTAATAATGAGTGTTTTTTCCTTGCGATTCATCTGATCCAAAAACACCTCCTCTTATTGTTTAATATCATTATTTTTATCCTCTTCCAGCATGGCCTTTATTTCCCCGTCGTAAATGATCAGATTTGCTTTTTCCAGTAACGTATCTCCCATACTGTGCGTCAGCTCTTCGTGTTTTTTTGCTGATAGTTCAGCTTTTATCATTTCACGCGCCTCCTCCAGAGAAAGGGGACGTGGCTCTTTCCTCTCCCGTACCTTTACAATGTAATAGCTCCCCTGGAAATAAAAAGGAGGACTAATTTCATCCTTAGCAAGGCCAAGGACAATCTCATGGAAAGTATGTGATGTAATCTCTTCAAACAGGTTGCTGCTCTCGGAAATCCACTCATCTATCTCTCCGCCTTTTTCTGCTGTTTCGGGGTCCTCGGAGTATTCCCTCGACACATTTTCAAAGGGCTCCAATTTTTTCCAGAACCACGGCTTCACCTTCTCATAGGCTTCCCTTATCTTTTTTTCAGCCCTTTCTTTCTCGTCGTCCGTCTGCCCACCATAAATGCGTATATAACTGATCTTTACCTGCGGTGGATCTGTATATTTCTTTTTGTATTTATCATAGTAAGCTTTTATCTCTCCGTCGCTTATATCCAGTTTATCGTCCACTTCCTCCTGGTGCAGAAGCTGACTCAGAATATCATCCTGCACATGCTTTCGCTCTTCCCTGTTTTCCGTATTCAGCATCTGATCATAGGTGTCTTCCACCACAAGAAGTCTTTCGATCATCCTGTCCATCAGCGTTTTCAGACCTTCATACCCTTGATATTTCTTTCGCTCCTGAGGTGAAAGCTCCTCAAGTTCCTGATAAAATTCTCCTGCGGTATACCGTTTTCCGTGAATTGTAAAAAGTGTCCTGTTCCGGTTTTGCTCAAGCCATTCTTTTTCTTTCTTTCTTCGAAGATTTTCTGTAATCAGGTCTTTCAATTCTGAAAAAGACCTTGCAGGTGAATTGTATGCCTTACGGTTTTCCTCATAGTAGAGTCTAAGTTCTGCTTCCACAGGTTCAGGAACCCTGAGTAGACGGTCTTCGCGGGTGACTACCGCATTTTTCTTCAGCTCTTCGATATAATTCCGAAAATACTCATTTTCCTTTTCTGCCTGGAGAATGTTGAGGATTTCAACTTTCACTTCTGTAAGCGGCTTGCCGCCATATTGTTTTATGTTGTCTTCGTAGTATCTGCGAATATCCGTCTCCGAAACCCTGAACTTTCCCTTATGCGCCCGGTTATGCAGTTCGTTGATGTTCATTTCTTCCGATATGTGCTTCATTACATGTTTAACATTCTCTTTCTTATCCAGTTTTTTCTCTTTAACTTTTTCCTGAATCATGTATTCAAGCGCAAGAGTTCTTACAATGCTTTTATAAACATCTTTGCGCCGGAGTTGCTTTACAGCCTCAGGGTCTGCCCCTTGAACAAATTTGTTCAAATATTCTTTCAGATCCCCCCCTGAAATCTGTCCTCCCTGAAAAGTGGCTACTATGCCGGGGGCAGGAGGTTTTTCGTTTTCCCCGCAGCCGGAAATAAGCATTGACAGGATAAATGTAATCAGCATTAAAATTTTATTTATCATTGGCATTTTAATACCTGGCAGTTTTGCTGCCGGGCAGTTCT
>CAZVHL010000015.1:0-20737 GCA_964626925.1 uncultured Nitrospiraceae bacterium | reverse complement strand
GGTAAAACTCCCTGGGAAAGAGCCTTTGCCCTCTTGACTGAAGCAATTACCATCCTGTAACTGCCGTCTATTTCTTCGTTGTCACACCTGATCGGTAATGAAATTATGTCCATCCTACCTCCTGTATTTAATAAGTGATTCTATCCATCTCTTATTAACTTTTTCTGTTCTCAGTTTCGTTGATAATATTATACTTTCAATCTGCCTGTATGATACAGCTAATTTATCATTTACAATAATATAGTCATAGTTTGCGTAACTCATAATTTCAGCTTTAGCATTATTAAGACGTTCATTAACAATATCCTCCGCATCTGTTTTGCGTCCAACTAGTCTGCTCTCAAGGATCTTCATTGACGGCGGAAGGATAAAAATGTACACAGCATTATTATAGCTTTTCTGCAACTGCATCGCACCGCGTGTATCAATATCGAGTATTATATCATAACCTTCCCGGTTTAATTTCTTTAGCCTTTTAATAGACGTTCCATAAAGATTTCCGTGCACTGTTGCCCATTCAGCAAAGTCGCCCCTTTCGATCATGTTTTTGAATTTCTTTTCAGTAACAAAGGTATAATGCAGATCATTAATTTCTCCCTTTCTGGGAGGACGTGTGGTAAATGAAACAGACAATTTCAATGTAGGGATATTTTTGAGCAGCTTTTGACAGAGGGTCGTTTTACCAGCTCCCGATGGCGCTGAGAGAACAAACAATGTTCCTTCACTACGTGACTGATTGGTCTTTATGTTAATTTTACCCGCCACTTCAGTCTTCTGATAAAAATCTTTGCGTAATAGTTTCTACCTGAAGAGCAGATAAAATTACATGATCACTATCAGTAATTATTATGGATCTGGTCTTACGACCCTGTGTGGCATCGATTAATTTACCACTCTTGCCCGCCTCATCGCGCAATCTTTTGATTGGTGACGATCCCGGTGCAATAACAGCTATCACACGGGAAGCTGATACAACATTGCCAAAACCGATATTAACAAGAACATTCCATTTATTTGAGGTTTTCAATACCGTACCTATTATAATTTACCAGTTATTTGTTGGAGTTGTTTGAACAACACAATTTTTATTTCTACTGCAGGTTCTGCACCTGCTCTTTAATTTTCTCAACCTCGTGTTTCATTTCAACAATATTATTAGTAATTTCAATATCCTGTGATTTAGAACCAATCGTATTTATCTCTCTGCGTAATTCCTGGACCATGAAGTCCATTTTTTTACCAACAGTGTCTCCGGAATTCAAAATACCGGCAAAATAATCCAGATGACTTTCTATTCTTACAATTTCTTCTGTAATGTCCGATCTTTCGACCAGGATAGCTGTTTCCTGAATTACCCTGGTTTCGTCAATTTCTGAATTATCCAGTAATTGCTTCAATCTTTCATGTAGTTTCTGTTTTGCATTATCAATGAATTCATCTCTCCTGCCTTCAATGACTGCAATAAGCTTACGTAGTATCTGTATTCTCCCAGCTATATCACTTATAAGGCTTTCAGCTTCTTCAGCTCTTGCTTTTCCTACTTCCTCCAAAGCAGAGTTAAGAGCATTATGGAATTCCGATATATCAATTTCCGGTTCATCCATAATAAATATATCTCTCTGCGAAGCCAATAAATCCATCCCTATATCATCACGAATTGAAAGTTCTTCCTTTACGGAAAGCAGAGCATTATAATACTCTTTTACCAGAGGCATATTTACTTTCAGTCTTATTCCTTCCAGATCCTGCCTTGGAACGTAAATATCAATGCGTCCACGATTAAATTTCTGTTTTACAGTTTTCCTGATATCCGGCTCATGAGAAAACAGATAATATGGCACATTAATATGTATATCAAGATTCTTATGGTTTGAAGATCGAATTTCTACCTTGAAGTTTCCGGCAGTTCCTCTGCCATACCCTGTCATTGATTGGGGCAGCATAGTATCCATACGATATATAATTTCAACTAAAGATATTTCTGTTCAGCAGAACGAATGACTATATAATAATGGCTAAAATAAGTCAAACTTTCAACATGATTTCAAACAGAATTAAACCGGGAAGCACTCTAAAAAAGAACAAAAACTGATCGACAAAAACAATTGTGATCAGTTAGAGGCAAAGACTTCAACTTCACTCTCTATAAATGAAAGCAGATCATTCTCGATTATGACTTTTATTTTTTTCACATCCTTAAATCTGCCCTTGAGTATTTCCTCTGAAAGGGGGTCTTCCACATGTTTCTGAATCGCCCTTCTCATTGGCCTGGCACCATATGAAGGTTGATAATTTTTTTCTATCAGCCAGCTCACTACTTCATCAGAAAGTTCAATTGCAAGGTCCTGGTCCAGCAACTCTTTATTTAATTCATTAATCAACAAATACACAATTTTCTCAAGATGGTCTTTTTCAAGTTGATGAAAAACCACAATATCATCAATTCGATTCAAAAATTCGGGATTGAATTTATTCTTGAGCTCATCAAGAACAGCACTCTTTATCTTTCCATATTTATTCTTTGAAGTCTGTTTCTGAAAACCAAGCGGCGTGGCATTTTCGATAAACCTTGTACCAACGTTAGAAGTCATAATAATTACAGTATTTTTGAAATCCACTTTTCTGCCAACATTATCTGTGATTATGCCCTCATCAAGAATTTGAAGCAAAATATTAAAAACATCGGGATGAGCTTTTTCAATTTCATCAAAAAGCACAACAGAATATGGCCTCCTCCTGACCTTCTCGGTTAACTGCCCGCCTTCTTCATAGCCAACGTATCCAGGAGGTGCACCAGTTAATCTTGATACATTGAATTTTTCCATGTATTCAGACATATCAATTTTTATCAATGCCTTATCATCATTAAACAGAAATTCTGTCAGCGCTTTAGCAAGTTCGGTTTTTCCAACTCCTGTTGGACCAAGAAAAAAGAAGGAACCGATTGGTCTGGTCCGGGCCTTTAAACCGGCACGCGATCTTCGAATAGCCTTTGAAATCGCTTTTATCGCCTCATCCTGAGCAATCACTCTCTCATGAATTTCTTCTTCCATACGCAACAGCTTTTCGGACTCTTTGTCTTCAAGTCTCGAAAGTGGAATTCCTGTAATTTTCGAAACAGTATAAGCAATGTCGTCCTCTTCTATAAGCGGGGTGTCTTTTTGCTGGTTAGCACGCCATTTTTCACTAAGATTCTCATACAGTTTCATGATCCTGTCTTCTTCGCTTTTGACAGACGCTCCTTTTTCAAAATCATGAAGCTTTACATATAGATTTTTTTCTTTGTTAAGTCTTTTCAGTTCCTTCTCAAGTTCTCGCAGCTCAGGAGGCATCGTATATCTTTTCAGTTTAATGCGTGCCCCGGTTTCATCCATTATATCAATCGCTTTGTCAGGAAGATATCTATCACTTATATACCTGTCAGACAGGTTAACACAGGCCCTTATCGCCTCATTACTTACCTTGATTTTATGATGAACTTCATAACGGGTCTTTAATCCATCCAATATCTTAATGCTTTCATCTAATGATGGCGGCTGTAAATATATCGGCTGAAAGCGCCGTTCAAAGGCCCCGTCTTTTTCTATATATTTTCTGTACTCATCGGGTGTAGTGGCCCCTATGCACTGAATCTCACCTCTGGAGAGAGCTGGCTTCAGCATATTTGAGGCATCAATGGAGCCTTCAGCCGCTCCTGCACCCACCAGTGTGTGCAGCTCATCAATAAACAATATAACGTTTTTAGTCTGAACAATTTCTTTCATAACAAGTTTAAGGCGTTCCTCGAACTGTCCTCTATATTTTGTTCCTGCAATGAGAGCACCAAGATCCAGACTTACTATTTTCTTTCCATTAAGGTTTTCGGGGATGTCTTCTGCTACAATTTTCTGAGCAAGACCCTCCACAATTGCTGTCTTGCCAACTCCTGACTCACCTATTATTACAGGATTATTCTTCACCCTTCGCGCCAGAATCTGGAGAACTCTTTCTATCTCTGTTTCTCTACCAATCACAGGGTCAAGCTTTCCTTCTTTTGCAAACTTAGTCATATCCCTGCCAAATTCGTCAAGTGCTGGAGTATGAGTTTTCTTTTCTTTTGCCCCGGCCTGGGTTTTCCTGATAGATAAATTAATCGCCAGCTGTCTAACCCCTAAAAGGTTTGCTCCCAGACTCCGCAATATTTTTCCGGCTATTCCGGACTCTTCTCTAATTAATCCAATAAGAAGATGTTCACTGCCTATATAACTGTGGCCCAGAAGTCTCGCCTCTTCAACAGCAAGTTCCAATACTTTTTTAGCTCTTGGAGTAAATGGAATATCACCAAATGTAAGAATATTTGAACCAGTTGGAAGATTTCTTTCGATTTCCATACGCAGTTCATCAACAGAAAGTCCCATCTTCTTCAAAATTACCATCGGCAGGCTGTCTTCATCCCTGAGAATGCCAAGAAGCAAGTGTTCTGTTCCGAGATAATCATTCTGCCGCTTTTCAGCTTCCTCACGAGCAAATATTATTACTTTTCTGCCTCTTTCAGTGAACTTTTCAAACATTAAAGACTCCTGATAAACTTATTTTTATCCTATTAGTTGTATCTTGTCAATGTTAAGTAAAATAAAGTGAAATCCTCTCTATTTATTATAACGGAAATGTACATAAATTACTTGAGAGAGATTAGGGTTTGGGAGTCTGAAAGAGACAGCTATAATCTATTTGCCTTTTTTATCAGAAAATATTTCTTCTATTTCCTTTTTAAATTCTCTAATATCTTTAAATTGCCTGTAAACAGAGGCAAATCTCACATAAGCAATTTCATCTATACCCCGGAGTTCATCCATGATCTGCGTGCCGATTATGGAACTCGGTATTTCTTTTTCCCCTGCTGCCTGAAGATTTTTTTCGATTTTAGTTACGAGTGCTTCTCTTAATTCGAGACCGACAGGTCTTTTTTCACATGCCCTTTCGAGTCCCTGCAGGATTTTTTGTCTGTCAAAAGGCTCCCTTCTGTTATCTTTTTTTATAATGTGAGGCAATATATTTTCCAGTCTTTCATAGCCGGTAAAACGTCCTTCACACTTTAGACATTCACGACGCCGTCTTATTACATCTCCATCCTTACTTTGTCTGGAGTCAATAACCTTATCTTCGAGGTGATTACAAAAAGGACATCTCATAATAGAAGAAGCAACATAGTTTAACTAATACAAGAACATTAAAAGACAGCTAAATTTCTATATCACCATATACCGGAAATTTCTTGCAAAGTGTTCTGACCTTTTTTCTGATTTCGGTAATAGTTGCATGATTATCATGATTGTTCAAGACTTTAGCAATCATTTCGGCAATGATTACCATTTCAGGTTCTTTCATGTTTCGGCTAGTCACAATCGGACTTCCTACACGTATGCCACTTGTAATGGCAGCAGACTGCTTGTCAAAAGGAATTGAATTTTTATTTACCGTGATTCCTGCTAAATCAAGGACTGCTTCAGCCTCTTTACCTGTTATTTCTTTGTCTGTGAGATCAACAAGCATTAAGTGTGTGTCTGTACCTCCAGAAACAATTTTAATGCCTTTACTCATGAGAGCATCAGCAAGTTCCTTTGCATTCCTGATAATCTGCAGCTGATAACGCTTAAACTCATCCGACAATGCTTCTCTAAACGCCACCGCCTTTGCAGCAACAACATGCATCAGCGGACCGCCCTGTATACCGGGAAACAACGATTTATCAATCAGTTTGGCATATTCGGATTTACACATAACCATTCCGCCTCGCGGACCTTTAAGCGTTTTATGGGTAGTGGATGTAACAAAGTCTGCATATGGAATCGGAGATGGGTGATTGCCTGTAGCTATAAGACCGGCGATATGAGCTATATCAGCCAGAAAATATGCCTTCACTTCCTTTGCAATTTCAGACATAATTTTAAAATCAATAATTCTTGAATATGCACTTGCACCGGCAAGAAGCATTTTAGGTTTATATTTTTTAGCAAGTTTTCTAATATTTTCATAGTTAATCAGACCGGTCTTTTTATTTACCCCATAGAAGTATGTCTTATACAACAACCCTGAGAAATTGATCTTCATTCCATGTGAAAGATGGCCTCCATGATTCAGGTTCAGACCAAGTATTTTATCACCAGGCTTAAGCACAGAAAAATATACCGCCATATTAGCCTGCGTTCCTGAATGAGGCTGAACATTCACATGCTCAGCGCCGAAAAGTTCTTTGGCCCTTTCAATGGCCAGAGTTTCAACTATGTCGGCATATTCACAACCACCATAATATCGTTTGCCTGGATATCCTTCCGCATATTTATTGGTAAATACAGAACCCTGGGCTTCCAGCACTGCAGTGCTTGCATAGTTTTCGGAGGCAATAAGAACAATTTTGTCCTGTTCGCGTTTGACTTCTTCAACTACAGCATTATAAATTTCAGGATCGTTCTTTTTCAGCTCAGTCAATTTCATAGTCATTTCAGTTTTGATTCTATCGCCTTGATTTTGTCAAGCCTGACTTGGTGACGCCCGCCCTCATATTCAGTGGTAAACCATGTTTTCACTATTGCCCTGGCTGTTTCGCCGTTAATAATTCTTCCGGGCAGTACAAGCATGTTAGCATCATTGTGCATTCTGCTCATTTTTGCGGAATAATCCTCGTGACATAAGGCCGCTCTGACACCCGGAAATTTGTTCGCAACGATCGACATCCCGATTCCGGTTCCGCATATCAGGATCCCCCTGTCTACAGTACCGTTTGAAACAGATTCGGACACCTTTTCACCGAAGTCAGGATAATCTACCGATGATTCATCCTTTGTCCCGATATCCTCCCACTCAACAGAAAGTTCATCAAGAACAGGTAAAATCTCGCTCTTCATGGCAACTCCGGCATGATCACAACCTATCGCTACTTTCATACAACCTCCAGCAATGAAATAATTATTAAAAGTGTTCCAGAACTAGTTCATTCAATAATATAGAGAAATATGTCCAGAAGTAGGATTATATTATCAACCTTACTACTGTAAGTCAAGGATACTAATACAAAAGTCTGTTATAATTCGATTATGCCAAAAATCGGTCTTACAGGTAATTTCGGGATGGGTAAAACTACTGTTTTAGAGATGTTTAATAATATGGGTGCTTACACTGTCAACATCGATGATCTGGTACATGATATTCTCAAAAAGCAATCAGTTGTGAAAAAAATTGCCCAAACCTGTGGCGATGATATACTGGCCAATAATTCAAATAAGCTATCTATAGATAAGAAACGTATGGCACAGGCTATTTTCGATAACACTGAGAAGAGAAAGGCTGTTGAACAAATTATTCACCCTGAAGTACTAAATTCGATGGGGAAAATAAAAGCAAAACTTATTCGAAAAGATCCGCTTTCGATTATTGTATTTGAAGTGCCTCTTTTATTTGAGGCAGGATATAAAGAACATTTTGATAAAATAATAGTGGTCTACACCAAACAGAATACAGCGATCAGAAGACTGATAAAAAAAGGGTTTTCAAAAGATGAAGCTTTGAAGCGACTTAAAGCACAGATGCCTATCACAAAAAAGAAGAAAATGTCCGACTTTACGATAGATAATGATGGCGATTTTGGAATAACAGAAAAAAAAGTTAATCGTATTTTTAATAAAATTACTGCCGGATAAAAAGGCGCTTATTCTAAAAACTCTTTGCGAGCTACCAAGAGGAAAACCCGCCCGTTCTGTTTCAGGTAACCGGCGTTCATTTCAGCATGTTTGCCTTGTCCAAAAAATATATCAACGCGCCCGTGGTCACGAATAGCTCCTCCTGTATCCTGCACTAAAGCAAATCGCTTAACAGGTTTCCAGTCTTTGACTTTTCCATCTGCAAACTCAGGCAATTCTGTTTCGATAAATGCCAATCCTCCAGCCGGAACAATTCGTTTGTCCATAGCAATCGACCTTGTCGGTGTCAGAAGAACACCAATATTACCAAAAGGACCATTTTCAGATTCACTAAAAAAAACATAACTCTGATTGTAATTAAGAATACCGCGTACTTCATCCGGATTGCTGTACAGATAGGATTTGATAGACTGAAGGCTTATTTCTTCTGGTAATATTTTGTCTCGCAGGATCGAGCCTATGGAATTATAAGGATGTCCGTTTTTCTGGTCATAATTAACACGTTTCAGACTACCGTCCCGCAATTTAATAACGCCTGACCCCTGTATTTGCAGAAAGAATAATTCAATTTCAGATACATATGCAATCGGTCTTGCACGGCCACTGAGAGATAGCCCATAAACTATCTCATCCCTATTATCATAAGGAACTAATCGACCACCTTCCAGCTTTCCTACTATTGCCTCATTGATCCAGTTTTCAGAAAACTGCCCTAAATCTACTTCAACTATATCGTCAGGTGTTTCATACAGTGGTTCCGTAAAATCCTTGTCAGGCCAAAGGCTCCCTTTAATCACCGGTTCATAATATCCAGTAAAAAAAGCATTTCCCTCTGTGTTTCTGCTTTCGAAAAAAAGAAACCTTTTCTTCAATTCATTCGATAAATCATTGTCTCTGTGGTTTTGAATAATATTCAGAAACAGCTTCATTGAGGCAATCATTTCTTCTGGAGAATAAACATATTCTCCATAGTAGAAATCTTTATCTAAAGGAAGTTGTTCGTAATAGCTAATCGACCGATCTACTGCAGTTTCGATCCCGTCATAATTCATGTCATCCGACCAGTCGAGTGAAGATACCTGCCATAAAGAAAGCTGCTGAAGAGATGGCTCAGGCAGAGGTTTGAAAAACAGAGAATACCCTAACCATACAGAAACCAGTAAAAATAATGATATGCTGACAAGCAGATATTTTTTATATATCGCTTTCATAGCATATATAATTACGTTAAATCTTCGAAATGAGTCAGTCTTTTAAATCCTATAAAGCGGCTTTCGATCTCTTTATAGTCCAATGTTTTGATTTTGTCGAGACTGAATGCTTCAACATTATAAGAAGCCATGACACTGCCGAATATAATCGCTTTTCTTATATTCGACTCTTCAAAATTCATGGTACTTGTAAGGTATCCCATAAATCCGCCTGCAAAGCAGTCACCTGCACCGGTTGGGTCAAAAACTGATTCAAGTGGATATGCGGGGGCAGAAAATATTTTGTTGTCCTTAAACATAAGGGCGCCATATTCACCCTGCTTTATAATTAGTGTCCTGGGACCATACGACATGATAATGTTTGCTGCAGTTACAAGATTCGGATTTCCTGACAGTTCTCTGGCTTCACTATCATTAATGAGAAGTATATCAACCATTTTAAGTGTTTCGAGAAGGGAATCCTTTTTGCCCTCGATCCAGAAATTCATCGTATCACAAGCAACCAGGTCAGGATTCTTCACCTGTTTAAGCACATCCCTCTGCAGATCAGGGTCTATGTTTGCAAGAAACACTACTTTCTTTTCCTTATAAGTTTCGGGAAGCTTCGGTTTAAACGACTGAAATACGTTAAGCTGTGTGTCGAGTGTACGGGCTTCATTTAATTCATATCCGTATTCTCCCTTCCACCTGAAAGTCTTTCCCTCAGCCTTCTCGATTCCTTCAATGTTAATATTGCGGCTTTTCAGAAACAGCAGGTGCTTTTCCGGGAAATCAGTGCCCACAACAGCTACAATTGATACATCTGTGAAATAACTGGCTGCAGTCGAAAAATAAGTAGCTGATCCACCAAGTACTTCATCAACTTCACCAAAGGGTGTTTTTACTGAGTCAAATGCAACTGAACCTACCACAAGCAAAGACATTAATTACCTCCGTATTATTCAGGGATCTGATTTATTGTTTTTATGTGGTTCAAATATTACTTTAATAGAATTTTTTGCTTCTGCTACGAGCTGAAACCCTCTTTGTCCTTCATCGAGTGACAATCTGTGAGTAATCATATCATTCAACCTGACTTTACCGCTGCTCAAAAGATTTAATGCAGATTCAAGATCAGAAGGACTCGCGCCATATGAAGTCATCAGGGTGATTGCATTTCGCCAGAGATCGTTAATCGGAACAGGCACCATTATATCAGGTTCAGGCACAGCAAAAAATAATACCGTTCCACCTCGGTCAACACATTTCAGGGCCAGAGTTGAGGCTGTAATCGCCCCGGCACAGACAATAACAACATCCGCAAGTCTGCCTTCATTAAGTTCCATCAGCCGCTCCGGAACTTTGTCATCCGCATTTATCACAGCATCTGCGCCAAATTGCAATGCAGCATTCAGGCGATGTTCAGTGATATCAGATGCAATTATTCGTCCGGCCCCAAAAGCTTTGGCAAGTGAAATATGAATAAGTCCGGATATGCCACTTCCGATTACCATAACAGTCTGCCCGGATTTAACACCTGCAAGCCTCTGTCCCCTGAAAACACAGGCTAATGGCTCGATAAACGTTCCATCTTCATAGGACATCGTATCAGGCAGAACATAAACGCCGCACTCAACATTAATTGATGGTATTCGTATATATTCCGAAAATCCACCGGGGTCATAATTAGTTCTACGTAATGTATCACATGCAGTGTGATGTCCGTTGAGACAGTAAGAGCATGTATTACAGGGCACATGGTGTGAAACAAATATCCGGTCACCTTCTTTATACCTGTCAACGCCCTCACCTACTTTAATAATTTCACCGGCAATTTCATGCCCGAGAACGCGGGGCGCCTTCTTGATACGATACCACTCCATAACATCGCTTCCACAAATGCCACTTGTGAAAACTTTCACCAGCAATTCACCTGCGCCAATTTTTGGTACAGGCATTTCCTCAACCCTGACATCATTGTTGTTGTAATACATTAAGACACGCATAATTTAAACCCTTACGTCTTCCTGTTTTTCACTTCCCTGAATATTTCATTGGCTTCTTTTGGATTAGCTTTTTTATGAATTACAGCATGTAAAGCCTTCATCATAGCAACAGGATGCTTGTGCTGCCATACATTCCTGCCCAGATTAATGCCTATAGCGCCTTTTTGAATACCATCGTGTACAAAGTTAAATACATCAAGCTCTGTTTTGCATTTAGGCCCTCCGGCCATGACTACAGGCACCGGGCAGCCAGATGTGACCTTTTCAAAATCTTCACACCAGTAAGTCTTTACAACTCTTGCGCCGAGTTCGGCAGCAATTCTGCAGCATAAAGAGAGGTATCGGGCGTCCCTTTTTGCCAGTTCCTTTCCGACAGCAGTAACTGCCATTACCGGTATGCCGTAATTTTCACATTCATCAACAAGTTCACCAAGATTTAACAGTGACTGTTGCTCATACTTACTACCAACAAAAATAGACATGCCCACAGCAGATACATTTAACCGCAGGGCTTCTTCTATAGATGTCGTAAGCCCTTCATTTGCAAGGTCCTCTCCGATTACACTAGTACCGCCAGATACTCTGAGAATAACAGGTTTACTCTTTACCGGATCTATTGCATTCCTCAATACGCCTCTTGTAACAAACAGGGCATCTGCATAGGATACGAGCGGCTTAATTGTCTCTCCCGGTTTTTCAAGACACCTGGTAGGACCAAGAAAATATCCATGATCTATCGGCAGAAAAAAGCACTTTCCATCCGGTTTAATTATTTGTGCAAGACGGTTCTTCATTCCCCAATCCATAATAATTCCTCCTTTTACATTAGTAAGTTAATATCAAATCAAAACATTCAAGTAAATTGTTATTTCTTCCTGTATTGTTCAGCGCCTTTTTTCAACTTCAGGGTCTCATCGATCATCATAACAAATTTCATATATCTCACCCCGAACTTAATCAGTTCTATTTCATCGTTTCTGATCTTTTCCACTGTCTCTTCTTTAAGATCAAAGATATTGAGAAAGTTGCTCTCAAAAATATATTTTCTGAACCTGTCGATGTCATAACTTGCCATGTAAAACTGAAACTGTTTACTCTCATCAAGAGGCCGCTGCCCGGGAAGGTTTTTTCTTAAAAGAAGGCCTTTCCATTCCTTATCGATCTCATCGTATCTGTCAACTTCCTGATTTTTCCTCCAGGAAGCTATTGTCCACTCTTTTTTCTCATCATATCCATAGCAATGAGACTCTTTAATAAAGAAATAGAATTCTTCCTCGTAATTACCATCCTTACCTTCCTTCTTAACGGTTCCCTGCCCAACAGGATAATATCGGCAGTTTGCTGGTCTGTCCGAATAAACCGAACATCCTGCATCGGTCAAAAAAGAACATCTCTTCTTATTATCATCAGACATTTTAAGAATTGCATACGGATGAGATGATTTTTCATCGATTTTCATGTATGTATATTCATCCAGAAACTCAGACGAGGAAATTCCAAGCCTTTTCTTCAAACATACCACGTCATAAGGCGTCAGAAGTATTTCTATATCACTGCAGCAGTGAGTAAAACATTTAATATCTTTATGGCACCTGAACCTGAACTTTTTCTCTAAAGTATGTTTTTCAGGCACAACAACATCCATTTGGCTCATTTTCGAATCTCCTTAACTTTGATTACTGAATTTTATTTAACGTCCGTGTATAGAGTCAGCTTTTGTCACTGGATTCTCCGATCCTGGTACGAGTCGATTCCGACACACCGGAGAATGACAGAAATTTGAGTTATTTTATAAAGAAATTTTAATTATACCAATATTACGGTTTTTAAATCCAAAACAGTGTTGAGCGATATCCCTGCATCAGGAGAACTCACTATTATTTATTGTGACACTTTTGACACAAGTCGAATAAGCTTTCGACCTCATATTTCCAGAGGTTAGGGAAACTTGATGCATGAGAATTATGGCAGCTTGCACAAACCAGCTCTCCTCCCTTTCTCAGAGGATCAGGGTAGCCACGTGTAGGGTGACCTTTAGTAGAAAAAGCATCACCAAGCACATGTTTCCCGGTTGCGCTGTCAGCGTGACAGGCCACACATAAGTCCCATGATTGCTTTAATAAATAAAAAGGATAATCAGATGCATGTGGTTTATGGCAAATGGTACATTTACCTAAATTTACAGGACCGTGAACGTATTTTTTAGAGCTCCAGATTTTCATCTCTTCAAGATGACATTCATAGCACATATCCGAATCAGGTCTTTTCACGGAATACCTGGGATCAGAATCAGGATCATGACAACTGAGACAACTCCAGACTGCAACAGGACCGTGTACATACTTATCAGACAAAATGCCTTTATGGCATGAATAACAGGTGGACACAGAACTTCCAGGCATTTCATTTCCAGATTTAGCTGATAGCTTAAGTATATTTGCCGGTTTTCTGTCAGCTTCAGTTGGATCGAGAACATGGCATCCAGTACACTCTGAATGATCCTGCATATGGAAAAAAGCCATTGTAAATTCAGGAGGCGGAATTCTATATCTACTTATTATGCTGGAGCGACGAAAAACAGTTATGCTGATTTGATCAACGGACTTGCCTCCGCTTTCTGCCAGTAAATCAATAGTATTAATTCCCGGATACAGGGCCACCCTGAAGCATCTGAACTGTCCAGGTAATATCTTTGTTGTTTCATCCTTATTTACTTCAACTTTCAGATGACCATCAAAACCTTCAATAGTACTCAACGAAATACTCATATAATCTGACTCAACTACTGATTTATCCGGGGGATAATGAAGTGTAAGAACTTTAGAGCTGCCGTCAGCGGTCAGATTAAATAATAGGACAAGAACAAGAGTGGCACAAAACTTTTTTACTGACATTTAGAAACAGAAGACGGCAGTATTTTCTTGTGAATAATTTTCTCGATAGCTTTCTTATACATTTCTATGGCGTTGTCTTTATCACCTTTGTGCTCATAAGCCTTGCCAAGTTCATAATACGTCATCGGTGCATACGGATTAGCAACAGCAGCTTCGTTAAGCAATTCTATTGCACTGTCAACTTCACCTTTCAAAATCAGTGCCCCTCCCTTGCCTGTTTTCGCATCTTTAGAATCAGGTTCAATTTCAAGAGCATTATTAAACGCCTCAAGAGCCAACTCTGCTTCACTATCGTTTAGATACAGAAACCCGAGCAGTATACGTGCCTTTATAAAATCAGGTTTGGCCTTAACTGACTTGACCGCAGCATCAATAGCCTGATCCATTAATCTCATAGTCACAAAATTCATAGAAAGATTATAATTACGTTCAGCTTCGAGCAATGCATCATCCTTCTCCTTCCTTTTCGGGGACAGAATGGCCTTAAGCTCCTCTTCATCAATTTCTCCAATAAGCTTTCTTATATATCCTTCAAGTTTGATTTTATATGTCAACGGATGGCTCGGGATGTCATATACAAGAATACCTTCTTTATCAATTACGACCGTAGTTGGAAAAACTCTTATCCCATAATCACTATATGCCTGCCTGTCGTTATCAATAAACAATGGATACTTAATCCCGTTGTCAGCAATTGTTTTCTGAGCATCTTCCATATTATCACTGCTCTCAACAACAGCAACAATCTTAATTCCCTTTTGTTCATATTTTTCAAAAATCTCTTCAGCGTCCTGCAGAGCCAGAAGAGATTTTTTCTGGTCTGTACGCCAGAAAATAACAACCAGTGTTTGCCCTTTGTACTCATCAAGAGTTATGGCCTCTCCTTCAACAGCACTCAGCGAGAAATCAGGGGCGTTATCACCACGTGAAATGCTTATTGCGTCCGAAATAGGAGCAAATACAAGAAAGAGGACAAAAAACAATATAAAGGAGATCATTCGTTAATCGCTCTTTTAATTCTATCGTACTTCTTTTCCTTATGACATCCAGGAGCACAACTGCCTCCTGATTCGGTTTTTTCAAAATTAACCGGTAGATCCCATGAGCCAAACGGAACGGATTCCCTTATATGCTTGGGGAAATTACTTGCATGCGTTTCATGACAGGCACGGCAAGTCCTTCCCTTGACAGCCTTATTCACATGTAAGAAATGCAGGTTTTCGTTTCCATTTCTGAAGTTTGTAAGTTTTGTCGTTTTAGGATTTAACGCTACCGTCTTTTCGTGACAACTGAAACAAAGCCCGTAATTGCTCAAATCAAATGGCTTGTAAAACGTAGACGGATAAGAATATCTCAGGATTCTAAACTCGTTTGAGCCATGAGGATCATGACAGCCAGAGCAGTCTTTCTGCTTTATAGGTCCATGGTGCTCTGTATTTTCAGCAAGTAATGCCTTCATATTCGTTATAGGCCTACCATTTTCTCTTTTAAATTCCTCAACATGACAGCTCAGACATAAATCCATAGGCTCCATAAGAAGATTCTTTGCAATCTGAGACATGTGAGCATCATGACAGCCAAGGCATGATTTATCCTGTTCAAGTGCGCCATGTTTAACAGTGACTTTGCTTAACTGCTCTTTCTTGTCCTTATGGCAGCCCAAACAGAGTGTCGGTGAACTTGACTGAAGAAAAAACTCTTTCGCTGCTGAATGAGGATTGTGACATCCAACGCAGTCTTCTGATACCGGTTTATGAACAAAGGCAGCTTTGTGAATTGCTTCAGCTTTATCAGTATGACACATAAAACAGAGTTCAGAACCTTTAACCCTCAGACTATTCTTGTAATTGGATGTATGAGGTTCATGACAGGCTACACAGCCGCCGACAGCCGCGGGACCATGCACAAATTTCCCTTTGACCATCGCATCATCATGACACTCAAAACATATTTTTCCACCCTTCGAACGCACCTGAAATTTATAATTTGATCCATGAGGATTGTGACATCCAACGCATTCACCTTCTGCAACAGGAGTATGCGTAAATTTCTTGGCTTTGAACTTCTCATGACAACTGAAGCATTTTTTAGAAATGTTGACTACAGGCTTAAATTTATTCTTCTTAGGATTAGAAGCATGTTTGGAAGACTCACCATGACACTTGGCACATTCTCCAGCAGATACAGGACCATGAACATACTTTACCTTCCCCATTGTTGAGTGGCACTTGGATGTTATACATGACGGCCCTTTTTTTGAAGATTCTTTTGTTGCTGAATAACTTGTCCCAACTGACATTAATACAATGATTAAGACCGCTAAAAAAAATACAGAAAAACTAAAGACTATTTTCCCCCTCATTGCCCCTCCATTTTGATAAATGTGATTAATTTATTTAAATTATTTTATATATTATATCGTATATTTTCAAGGATTACTTAAGCAAAAGATATATAACCCCATTTACAAAAAACGTTTTGACAACTAAATTGTAACATGAACATATGTTAAGATGCTGGTGATGACGGAGTTTTCACGATCAAACCGGCATATCCAACTACCTGGTCATAATCACCGCTGACCTCACCAGAAGTCATATATTTCACAAGATTGGCTTCTTTGGCCCCCAGTTTTCTTGCCGCGTAGAGCATGGTTGTTACAGGAATAAATCCACACATGCTTATTCCCTCTTTTTTTACGGTGTGATAAAGTCCTTCCGGGTCAATATCAATAATTCTGTCAATGGCCTTCCTGTCCTTCTCTCTTGCTATGGAATCACTCACATAGTGACTCATATCAGAACTCGCAATTATTGTAACCGGATAATCAGTATTCTTAATTACTTCTGCTAATGCATCACCTGCAGATTCACATACCTCCAGGGAATCAATCATCATAACAACAGGTACTATTTTTACGGTAGAAGAAATATATAGAATAAATGGAAGCTGTACCTCAAGAGAATGTTCCATTTTATGAGCAAGACTGTCTTCTTCTGCTACATTTAACTGTCCTTTTAATTTATTCGCAAAAGTTTCATCAATTTCCAGTTCTCCTGTGGGAATTTGCCAGCGACCCGATGACATTATAGAAACCGGGCTTCCCAGCCCGGTATGGTTCGGCCCGACTATAACGAATGTGCCGGGAAATGTAATTTTTGAATATACGGCACCCGCAACAGCACCCGAATACATGAGTCCCGCATGAGGCGATACTGCTCCTATTACATTTTCTGTGGGAACACCAGTTGGGATAAAACATCCAACCTGTTCGGTAAGCCCTGAACGGGATGATTCATAAAACTGACCGGCAACTGAAGGTTGTCGTATCATAATATAACCAGTTTCTTGCTTTGCCGAGTGAATAATATGGGCTAATTAGCAATAAACATGCATGATCAATACTCGTGATACTCATGATCAGCAAGATCTTTAAATTTGGTGAATTTTTCAATAAACGCAAGTTCTATTACCTTGGTCGGACCATTTCGCTGCTTCGCTATATCCAGTTCAGCAATACCCTTCTTTTGGGAATCATGTTTTTTATAGTATTCATCCCTGTAGATAAATAATATTATATCAGCATCCTGTTCTATTGCACCCGACTCCCTTAAATCAGCAATAATAGGATTTTTTTTGTCACCTCTAAGCTCGCAACTTCTGTTAAGCTGACTGATAACAATAACAGGCAGTGACAGATCCTTTGCAAGCTGTTTTAGTGAACGTGAAATTTCTGATATAACCTGTTCCCTTGCAGTAAATGTCCCCACGCCGCTCATAAGCTGTAAATAATCAATTACTATAAGACCAAGTCCATGTTCTGCTTTAAGTCGCCTTGATTTAGCCCTGATATCAAGAACTGAATTGAACGAGTCATCAATGTATATCGGGGATTCAGAGAGTCTGCCGGCAGCATTCACCAGTTTCCTGTAGTCCTCTTTACTATGGTAGCCGGAACGCACAGCCTTTGAATCAACTTCCGCCTCAGAGCAGAGCATTCTCAAAACAATCTGCTCTTTAGTCATTTCAAGACTGAAAATTGCTATCGGTATACCTTCCCTTACAGCAGCATGAGTTATTATATTCAGACCAAAAGCTGTCTTGCCCATGCCCGGTCTTGCACCAATAACAATCAGGTCCCCGGGATGAAATCCGGTTGTTGCTTCATCAAGCTCACTAAAGCCTGTTGGAAGCCCCGTGATAAGTTCTTTTTTATTGAAAAGCTTATCAACCATTTCGATTGTGTCTTTTACTACATCCTTAATATGGAGATAAGACTGCTTTACCATTTTTTCTGATATATTAAATATTTTTGTTTCAGCCTTGTCGAGAAGCTCGTGGACATCCTGTTCAGAGTCATAACTCGTTGTAATTATCTCCGTAGCAGTTGTGATAAGATTTCTGAGGATAGCCTTTTCTTTTATAATCTTGGAATGATATTTTGCATTGGCAGCTGTAGGTACCAGACTTGCAACTGCGCTCAGATAAGACGCCCCACCAATGACCTCGAGCTGTTCTTTTTTGTTTAACTGCTCTGTCAGGGTTATTAAGTCAATCGGCTCGTTTTTCTCGTAAAGATCGAGCATTGACATGAAAATCTTTTTATGGGATTCCTTGTAAAAGTCATTTTGGCTGAGATTTTCGATTACGGTTGCAATCGATTCATTCTCAAGAAGGATGGCACCCAGCACAAACTGCTCTGCTTCAATATTCTGTGGCGGCAAACGGTCAGACTCCTGAAAAGGTCTTTTTACACCCCCTCCGGCGCCACTTTCATGTCTGACAGGTTCAAGCATGATGTCTTTCTAAGTTTTTTCCTCTTCCATTGTTTCTGCATTGCTTGTTGTTTCATCTTTACTTTCAGTCTCTTGCTCGCCTGCTGGTTCTTCCTGCGGCACAATTTCTTCCTGGTCCGCTCTTGTCACTTCCACCTTAACAATTGCCGAAACATCATGGTGAAGCTTAACTGTTATTTCATGAATACCAATTCGTTTTATCGGCTCATCAAGGACAATCTTGCGTTTGTCCACTTCAATCCCCTGGCTAGAAATTAATTTTGCTATGTCCTTGGAGGTTACAGAACCGAACAGCTTATCTTCCTCCCCTGCTTTAGCTTCTATGCTTACAGTCATCCTGGACAGTTTTTCGGCCACGCCTTCTGCTGACTGCTTTATCTTATTGGCCTTTGCAAGAATAATGTTCTTTTGATGCTCAAACTGTTTTATGTTCTTGGGATTAGCTTCAACTGCAAGGTTTCGAGGAATCAGGTAATTTCTTCCGTACCCGTTCGCAACATCAACTATGCTCCCCATAGCACCGAGGGCATTCACATCTTCTTTCAGAATTACTTTCATTGTCTCATTCTCCTGTTTATTGAATTTCGATTGCAGAATTTCAAGATTTTAATTTAGTGAGATATTTTAGCTCAACAGATAATGAAAAGAAAAGATAAATTCTCTCCAACTCTCAAAAAGTTATTTGATATTAAGGATATACCACCAGAAAATAAACAGAATTGAGATGCCTTTATTCAGCAGGAAACATTTTACCCGGATTTAGAATACCCTTCGGGTCAAATACATCTTTAATTTTTTTCATAAGCTTAATACTCAGATCCGACAGTTCCATTCCTACATACTGCTTTTTTGTAAGTCCGATGCCATGCTCTCCTGATATTGTTCCGTCTAACTTGAGAGTAGCTTCAAAGATATCCTTAATTGAATCAGTTGCCCTTTGATACTCTGCCTGATCGCTTTTATCAGTCATTACATTTACATGAATGTTTCCGTCACCAGCGTGACCAAAACTTGCTATCAACAGATCGTATCTTTCGGATATTTCACGCAATGCACCCAGCATTTCAGGAATTCTGCCGCGGGGAACAACAATATCTTCATTAATTTTTGTAGGTTTCAAATTATAAAGTGCAGGCGATACAGCCCTTCTCGCCTCCCAAATACGCTGTTTAGAGAAAATATCCTCGGCTATGCTTACATCTCCATTAAAAGAATTACAGATGCCCGCAATTTTTTCGGCCTCTTCTGTAACAGCAGCATGGGTTCCATCGGTTTCTATCAATAGCAGGGCCTCGGCATCAACAGGCAATCCATATGGCTTATATTTTTCAACCGCAATGATTGATTGTTGGTCCATAAATTCAAGGGTACTGGGAATTATTGATGAAGAGGTTATCCCGTTTATTGTCATCGCAGCATTATCCAGTTTTGAAAAAGCACAAAGAATGGTGGCAGTCTCTTCGGGCAACGGCAGTACTTTTAAAAAAATCTTTGTAATAATGCCCAGGGTGCCTTCCGACCCAACCATAAGTCTTGTAAGATCATATCCAACAACCCCTTTATATGTTTTGCCTCCTGTCATTACGACCCTGCCGTCAGGAAGTACCACTTCCAGCCCAAGAACATAGTCCTTTGTCACTCCGTATTTAATTGCCCGTGGACCTCCTGCATTTTCAGCAACATTGCCGCCCAGTGTGCAGAACTTCATGCTTGCAGGATCAGGCGGATAGAAAAGCCCCTGACTCTCAAGTTGTTCCTGCAAGTGAAAGTTGATTACTCCCGGCTCAACTATAGCGACCATATTTTTTTTATCAATGTCGATTATTCTGTTCATTCCCTCAAGAGACAAAACTACTGTATCCGTTACAGGTACAGCACCGCCTGTCATGCCGGTACCGGCACCTCTTGGAATTATGGGCATATCATTTTTGTAAGCAAATGCAGCGACTTGAGAAACTTCCTCAGTATTAACAGGTCTTACAACAGCCGAAGGAATCCCTTCAGTTGAAGAAGCATCAAAACCGTAACAAAATAGTTCTTCCTGACCTGTAGCTACCCTTCCGGGCAAAATGTTTTTGATTTTCTTTTTGGAGAATTCAGGCGCCATAATAATTCAATTATACCAGCCACTATCAATTTACTTCTCCCCCTGTAAATTTATTCCTTTATTTTTAT
>CAZVHL010000014.1:11303-22059 GCA_964626925.1 uncultured Nitrospiraceae bacterium | reverse complement strand
TCAGAATTCAGAAAGGCCCGCTGTATGGAATCGAGGGAATCCTGGTCCAAAAGCTCGATAAACATATACTTGTATTGTCTGTAGATGTACTGCAGCAGGGAGTAGCCCTGACCATAAGCGCCTCAGATGTAGAGAAAATCTAGGCAGTCAGACATATTGCCTATCAACAACATTTATACCTAACACAATATGAATGAATAAACAGACAATTTAAATTGTCAAAAATGTTCTTATATTGCAATATAGTTAATATTCACTAAGCCTTATAAGAAGCAAAGAACTTTTTTCTTAGCAACTGAATCCGGGACAGAATGATTAAAAGAAAAACCGACCTGCAATATCTACTTGGCATATTAGCTCTTGTCGGGGTCTATCTGACCAGCCTTTACAGTTATCTCCTTTTTCACAGTCTGGCTGAAATATTCAGTGTCATTATAGCCATTAGCATTTTTGCGACCCTATGGAACTCTCGCCGTTTTATAGATAACAATTATCTTCTAATAATTGGCATAGCTTATCTGTTTATCGGTGGATTGGACCTTATCCACACACTTACATACAAAGGAATGGGAATCTTCACAGGGTATGACGCAAACTTACCCACTCAACTATGGATTGCAGCCAGATATCTGGAAAGCCTGTCACTGTTTACTGCAACTTTCTGTATAAATCGCAAGGTTAAAGCTAATGTCATTTTCTTTATTTATACTGCAATTTTTTCTCTAGCCCTCTTATCCATATTTTATTGGCAGATATTCCCTGACTGTTTTATTGAAGGGTCTGGGCTGACACTTTTTAAAAAGATCAGTGAGTATATTATATCTCTTATCCTGGTTGCCTCAATTGTTACTTTAAGGAGAAGGCGCAGCAAGTTTGAGGGAGATATATTCAGGTTAATTGTTGCATCCATAATATTAACAATCGGCGCTGAGCTGGCCTTTACTTTTTATGTCTCTGTATATGGTTTTTCAAATCTGATAGGTCACTATTTTAAGATCCTCTCTTTTTACTTTTTATACAAGGCTATTATTGAAACAGGGATAAACAAGCCCTACAATCTGATTTTCAGCAGCCTTACACGCAGCAATGAATCCTTGCGGAAAGCACATGGCGAACTTGCAGGACAAGTTGATGATAGTACCAGGGAGTTGGTAAATACCAAGAAAGACCTACAGAAACTTGCTGGACGACTCATATTACATCAAGAAAAAGAACTTAGCCGACTGGCTCGTGAACTTCATGATGATTTAACACAGCAGCTTGCAGTAACTGCGATTGAAGCAGGCTCCATAGCGCAGGAGTGCAAGGATCTGCCCGAACCTGTCCTGCAGAGGATTGTACGCATAAAAGAGCAACTGATCAAAATCTCTAAGGATGTTCATAATATGTCCCGTGATCTCCATCCATCGATCCTTAATGATCTTGGCCTGGAACGGGCAGTTAAGTCAGAGTGCAGCAACTTTTCATCAAGAACAGGGATCGCAGTAATATTTACTCCTAAGAACATTTTTGGTAACATACCGAAAGATAAAGCTTTAGCTCTATACCGTATAGTACAGGAAGGCCTTTCAAATATCCTCAAGCATGCTGAGACAAAGAATGCCTATGTCTTTCTGGAAGGTTCTGATCACGGTCTCATTCTTACTGTGCGTGATACAGGGGTCGGTTTTGATCAAAAGGAGGTGAGACAGCATGCTGCCCTGGGCTTTGGAAGTATCAAGGAAAGAGTAAGGCTTATTAATGGCAAGTCCTCAATAACATCAAATCCCGGAAAAGGGACAACTATTGAGGTGAGTATACCTTTGTAAGGAGAGATGAATGAGCCACATTCGAATATTACTGGCTGATGATCATAAAATTATTCTTGAGGGATTGAGAAATCTGCTTGAACCTGAGTTTGAGCTGGTCGGTACAGTTGAGGATGGGCGTGCATTACTTGATGCTGCAAAAGATCTTCACCCAGATATTATCGTCGCTGATATTTCAATGCCGATGCTTAATGGTATTGAAGCAGTAAGAAAGATCAAAAAGATATCTCCAGACGTTAAAGTAGTCTTCCTTACAATGCATCCCGATGTCTCATATGCCAGCGAGGCCTTTGAGGCAGGTGCTAACGGCTATGTCCTGAAACATTCGGCCCCTGAGGAATTAATCAGGGCAATTCATGAAGTAATAAATGGGAAGACCTATATTACCCCAATGATTGCCGGGGAGTTGTTGGAGTCTTATAAAAATGGTTCGCACAAACGCAATAATGCACTGACACAGCTTTCCCCACGCCAGCGTGAAGTACTGCAGCTGCTGGCAGAGGGTAAGGTTGCAAAGGAAGTGGCCGGTATTTTATGTATATCCACAAGGACAGTCGAGTTTCATAAATACAAGATGATGAACACCCTTGGCCTCAAATCCTCTGCAGAGCTTGTCCAGTTTGCCGTCAAACACGGTATAGTGTCAACATAACAACAATTGATGAATACAGAACTACGAACATTCGAATGACGAAGTTTTAAAGACCTTTGTAATGCGCCATTCGTCAATCGGTATTCATCGTTCTTCTTTTCCTGTTATTTTGCTTTGCTGTCTTAATACTCATAACAAATATTGAAATTAATTGATCAGTTTCATTAATGAGTGCTTCCGGTTAAATAATATATGATTGAAGAAGGAGAAATTTATTTTTCCCGTTCGTCATTCGTCAATCGTCAATCGTCAATCGTAGTTCTCCGTATTTTTTCTTTTAAAACCCCGTAATTTTACGAGTTGCTAAGTAGCCCCCAGTATCATACAATTATTTAAAATACCCTGAATAGTGATTTAATCAATAAGTTCATCATACGTTTTTTATGCAAAAACAAGGCGTTCAACAAAAAGCTGGCCGGGTGCTGTTAGCAGACAGGCATCAGAATATGCTTGAGGGGATACGGGGCCTGCTCGAAACAGTCTTTGATATCGTGATTATGGTTGCTGATGAAAAATCGCTCCTTGATTCCCTTGACACAGTAAAGCCTGATCTGGTGGTAGTTGACCTCTCATTTCCGACTAGAGAGGAGATCAACATCACCAGCCGTATTAGAAAAATCGCCCCGGAGATGAAGATAATCATACTCAGCATTCATGATGAGCAGATCGTTGTTGATAACTGCCTGTCAGTCGGGGCAACTGGATTTGTGCTTAAGCGGACCGCCACAAACGATCTTATTCCCGCGATCTGGGAGGTGTTAAAGGGGCGGACTTATGTTTCGCCTTCTGTGAATACAGAAGGATAGGGATATTCGATATTTGTAGTTATAAAAACTTTAAACCTAACAAAAGGAGGTTACAAATGAAAGAATGTATAAAATTTAAGTTAAGGATGAAGTGGTTATCATTAACTCTACTGAGTCTGCTGATTACAGTAAGTTTCACATCTGTTACATATGCAGACTGGAATTTCGGAATCGGCACAGGTCTTTTCAGGATGAACGCTGAAGGAGACCAGGGATTTAATACTCAATTAGGTCCAGTTAAGTTTGAAGTTGATCTTGATCCGGATGACTTCTCAGACCTTACAGAGTCGGCAATCGGATTCGCAGGATATGCTACGGATGGCACGTGGATGATTCAATACTCGTATGTGAATATTGAACTGGAAGACAAGGTTTCCGCCGGTGCTGCATCTGCAACTATCGGCTTTGATATAACAGGCGGCGAGATTACTGCCGCCTACCCGGTATATAAAAGTCCTAAAATGATTTTAGGAGTGCTCGGGGGGGGGCGTTACACCAAGCATGAGCTCTCAGCTGATGTAACAGTCGGAGCAACCACGTTAAACTGGTCCATTGACAATGATTGGACTGATGCACTGATTGGTTTAACTCTGACAGTCCCATTAGCAGAGAAATGGGTCTGGAACAACCGCGTTGATGCGGGTTTTGGAGGGTCAGAAGGAACATATTCCGGCAACACGGGGGTAACCTGGCGTTTTTATAAAGGCTGGTCGAGCACTCTCTATGGCAAATACATGGCTGTTGAATTTGAAAATGGCAACAGGGGTGACACTGATTGGTACCTGTACGATGTAGACGAATTCGGTCTGGGGTTAGGTATAGCCTATAACTGGTAGGAGCAAAAGAAGAGAGGTTGCATAATGGGATACGCATTATCCCCTGGAGAAGCTTTCTAAGCGATTTGTGGGAAGAAAAGATTATCCATTGATTCAGATTTATCCTTGATATGGGAAAGATCACCGATAGACGAATACAATATTGTATAACCTCTTTTGTGCCTATTAATAATAGTACTTTACACAACTGCCGGCCGTGCGGAAGCCAAAGTGGAATTATCGAAAGGTCAAACTATTTATATACCAGTTTATTCCTATATATATACCGGTCCCAAATCGCATCCTACCAAGTTAACAGCGGTTGTAAGTATCCGCAATACAGACATGGTTTCTCCAATCACTCTTGTCTCAGCAGATTATTATGATTCAGACGGCAAACTTGTCAGAAAATACTTAACAGATTACGTTCGTCTGAGCGCACTGGCTTCGACACGTTACATAGTAAACCTGTCTGATAAAAGAGGAGGTTCCGGCGCAAATTTTATTGTCAAATGGAGATCAAAAGATAAAGGGTAGATTTTTGATTAAACTTTCATAACTAGAATTATAAAAGTAAGGATTAATAATTTATGAGCATAAATAATAAAACTCTTCCTGCCTTCCACGTAATGGCAAAACCGACAGGATCACGGTGCAACCTTGAGTGCGAATACTGTTTCTTTCTGAAAAAAAATGAGTTGTATCCGCACAGTACCTTTTGCATGTCCGATGAAATAATGGAGAACTATATCCGCCAGACCATCGAGGCTCACAAAGTGCCGGATGTGACTATTGCCTGGCAGGGTGGAGAGCCCACGCTCATGGGCCTAGATTTTTTCCGCCGCGCCGTTGAAATCGAAAAGAAATACATGAAACCCGGCATGCGGATAGAAAATACCCTGCAGACTAATGGTGTGCTTATTGATAAAGAGTGGTGTGAATTTCTAAAGGAAAATAATTTTCTTGTGGGCTTAAGCCTGGACGGTCCGCGCCATCTGCATGATGCATTTCGCCGGGACAAGCGGGGGAATTCTGTGTTTGACAAAGTGGTCTTGGCGGCCCGGCTGCTGCAGGAACACAAGGTAGAGTTCAATATCCTCTGCACGGTTAATGCGGTCAACAGCCGGCATCCGCTTGAGGTGTACCGCTTTTTTCGCGATGAGCTGGGGGCGAGCTATATTCAGCTTATCCCTATTGTTGAACGGGACAATGAAACAGGAGATCAGGAAGGCGTTGATATTACTGATTGTTCTGTTGATCCTGAACAATATGGAAAGTTCTTGATTGAGATTTTTGATGAGTGGGTAAGAAAAGACGTTGGAAAAATGTTTATGCAGTTTTTTGATGGTGTACTCGCTTCCTATGTTCGGGGCCGCTCCACGCTCTGTATCCTGTCTCCGACCTGCGGCGAGGGGGTTGCTCTTGAACATAATGGTGACCTGTTCTCCTGTGATCATTATGTCGATCCTGATTATAAGTTAGGCAATATCACCGAGAGTTCTATGTCAGAACTCGTATCATCTGATAAACAACGTTCTTTCGGACTGGCAAAAAGAGATGCCCTTCCGGGATATTGCAAAGAATGTGAATTTGTTTTTGCCTGTCATGGTGAATGTCCAAAAAACAGGGTCCTTATTACACCCGATGGAGAAGAAGGCCTTAACTGGCTTTGCAGGGGATTAAAGGATTTTTTTGAGCATACTGAGAAACCTATGAAAATCATGGCCGGCCTTTTACGCAAAGGGCAATATGCTGACGGTATTATGAAAATACCGGCGGATGAAGAAAGTGTAAATTTCACTAAAGCAGGCCGCAATGATCCATGCCCCTGTGGAGAGAAAGATAGTGATGGCAACCCTGTGAAGTATAAAAAATGTCATGGTAAATAAATGTTATGATTTGGGTTACAGTTCCATAGTTCAAAGTTCAAGGTTAGACAACGATGAAGATTAAACAGTTTGAAGATGTTAAGGCATGACAACCCTGAAACCTTATCCTATACCGCTTTGAAAGGAGAGAGATGCGGAAGAATAATATATTGCGGTGAGTCGCAGGCAGTAGTGTAACAGAAACATTTAAAACCTTTAATAAAAGGAGGAGTGAAAATGGCTAAAAAACAACCAAATATCCTTATTCTTTGGGGAGATGATGTCGGCTGGTGGAACATCAGTCATAACAGCCGCGGCCAGATGGGATACCGGACGCCGAATATCGACCGGGTTGCCAGTGAAGGGGTTACGTTTACTGACTATTACGCACAGCAGAGCTGTACGGCGGGACGGGCGGCGTTCATTACCGGACAGAACCCGATCCGCACTGGGTTGACTAAGGTAGGGATGCCTGGCGCGGATGTCGGTATGCCGGCTGAAGACCCGACGATTGCGGAATTACTTAAGCCGTTGGGATACACTACCGGGCAATTCGGCAAAAACCACCTTGGCGATAAGGATAAATTCTTACCGACCATGCATGGCTTCGATGAGTTCTTCGGCAATCTTTATCACCTAAATGCTGAAGAAGAGCCGGAAGATGTTGATTATCCGAAGGACCCTGCTTTCAAGGAGAAGTTCGGGCCCAGGGGTGTGCTGCATTGTTTAGCTGACGGTAAAGGCGGCCAGAAGATCGAAGATACAGGCCCTCTGACCAAGAAGCGCATGGAAACCATTGATGAAGAGACAACAGAACGCGCTCTTAACTTTATTGATAAGAGCCACAAAGAAGATAAGCCGTTCTTCGTCTGGTACAATACCACGGCAATGCATTTCAGGACCCATTGCGCCAAAAAGCATGAAGGAAAAAGCGGCCAGGGATTTTACAATGATGTTATGGTCGCCCATGATGAGAATATCGGAAAGATGCTGGATAAACTCGATGAGCTCGGCATTGCAGAGGACACAATTGTTATGTATTCTACTGACAACGGACCTCATTACAATACATGGCCGGATGCCGGTATAACTCCGTTCCGCAGTGAGAAAAACACAAACTGGGAAGGCGGCTGGCGTGTGCCGGCATTTGTCAGATGGCCCGGTAAGATCAAGCCGGGATCAGTGGTTAATGGCATTGTTTCTCATCAGGACTGGTTGCCGACGATATTAGCGGCGGCGGGGGATCCGGATGTTAAGGAGAAGCTCTTGAAGGGGCATAAGGCTGGTGACAAGACCTTTAAGTGCCACATTGACGGGTTTAACATGCTTCCTTACATTACGGGCGAGGTCAAGGAAAGCCCCAGAGACACCTTCTTTTATATCAGTGATGACGGCGAGATCTTGGCGATCCGTATGGGTGACTGGAAGGTGGTGCTGATGGAGCAGCGCGCGAAGACGCTGGCTTGCTGGTTTGAGCCGTTTGTATCACTCCGCGCGCCGAAGATGTTTAACTTGCGCCAGGATCCTTTCGAGCGGGCCGACGAAAACTCGAACACCTACTGGGATTGGGTCATCTCCCACACCTACATCGTCTACATGATGCAGGACGCGGTAGCGCAGCAGATCGGGTCGTTCCAGCAGTTTCCGCCTCGTCAGAAACCGGCTTCGTTCAACCTGGATGCTGTACTGCGGCAACTGGAGGAAGCGTCGAGCAGTAAATCACATTGATCTTTGCGGATGCATATTGAGTAAATAAGGCGAAGAGGATCCCCCGGAGAGTAATGACTCTCCGGGGGGAACCTTACAGACAGCAGGATTTCTTGGGTTGGACTGATCTGTATGAAAAATAGAAATGAGATCAATGAACAAACAGGAACAACAATTTTTAGAAACAGAGAATATACCGGAATCTGTACGCAACTTTTATGATCAGCATCCTTATCCTCTTCCGATTGATAATTTAGATAATTATCGTCAGCTTTGGCAGGATCGGGACAGGCGCCGTGCGGAGTATCATCTGTTTTGGCCGTCAAGGCCTTATCAGGAATCTATGGATATTCTCATTGCCGGATGCGGAACATCGCAGGCAGTGAAATATGCTTTGCGTTATCCTGAGTCAGGAATTACCGGAATAGATGTTAGTTCAACCAGCATTAGTCATACCCTCGATCTTAAAAATAAATATAACCTGACAAACCTTCAGGTTCATCAGCTTCCCATTGAAAATGTTCATGAATTGAATTGCGGTTTTGATCAGATTATCTGTACGGGTGTTCTTCATCATCTGCCTGACCCGGAAAACGGGCTTAAAGCGTTATGCAATGTCCTTAAGATTGAAGGCGCTATGAATCTGATGGTCTACGCGCCTTATGGCCGTACAGGGATCTATATGCTGCAGGAATATTGCCGCCGCCTGGGAATCGGGCGCTCCAGAGAGGATATCCGCGACCTTGTTGAGATGCTGAAAGTCTTGCCCCATGGTCATCCTCTTGAGCTCCTATTGAGGGAAGCTCCGGATTTTCGCTATGAAGCAGGTCTGGCAGATGCGCTTCTTCATCCCCAGGACAGGGCATATTCAGTGCCGCAGTTTTTTGACTTTCTTAAAAGCAGCGGTTTTAAGTTCGGTCGATGGATAAGACAGGCGCCCTATCTCTGCCAGTGCGGCGAACCGGCCAAGACCTCGCACGCCCACAGAATCAGTCGTCTGCCAGCGCCGGAACAGTATGCTGCCATTGAATTATTAAGGGGTACAATGTTGCGTCATAGCGCTGTAGTTTACCGTAATGATAATGCCCGGGATCTTCAATCGTTCAGTTTTGACGGTGAAGACTGGTCCGGCTATGTACCGATTCGTCTGTCCGGTACAATCAGCGTTAAAGAAAATCTACCTCCCGGTACAGCAGCGGTCCTCATCAATCAAAACCATACATATACAGATATTTATTTGCCGATAAACAAAGAGGAAGAGCTGTTGTATGAATCTATTAACGGCAAACGTAATATATCTGAAATTATAAATATGACATCGTCTACCGAGGATGTTGATCATGTAACTACGTTTTTCCAACGGCTATGGCACTATGATCAGATCGTATTTGATACATCGCAGAAACCTTGAACCCTAAATCTTAATAAATGTTATTGAAAAAAAATATACCGATTTTTGACTGGCTGCCCAAATATTCCAAAGAGTGGTTGCGCCCGGATATTTTAGCCGGACTGACGACGTCAGCCGTGGTCATTCCTAAATCGATGGCCTATGCCGCTATTGCGGGTCTGCCCGTTGAGATAGGACTGTACACAGCCCTTGTGCCGATGCTCGTGTATGCCATTTTAGGTACTTCACGGCAGCTAAGTGTCAGCACTACCACGGTAATCGCTATTCTTACTGCCAGCGAAATAGCCCGCGTTGTCCCTGATGCCGGTTCAGCTCAAATGATCGTTGCCGCATCTACGTTGGCGTTTTTAGTAGGCATATTCTTGCTTGCAGCCGCATTATTGCGGTTGGGTTTTATTGCTAATTTCATATCAGCGCCTGTATTGACCGGGTTTAAATCCGGTGTAGGTTTACTTGTTATAGCTGATCAAATCCCAAAATTAATAGGGGTGCATATTGATAAAGGTAATTTCTTTGAGAATTTATTGTCCACGGCACATCACCTTGGCGGCACACATGCCGTGACATTGATCCTGGGTGTCATTACTCTTGTGCTGGTTATTGGATTAGAAAAAAGGTTTCCTGAATTCCCGGCGCCTTTAGTAGCGGTTGTTTTAGGTGTTACTGCCTCGATTGTTTTAGGGCTAAAAGGTTTTGGCGTAGAGCTTGTAGGGGTTGTTCCTTCCGGATTGCCGTCTTTTTCATTGCCGAATATATCTTTAATAAAGCAACTTGCTCCGGGAGCTTTGGGTATTGCCTTAATGTCTTTTACGGAATCCATCGCTGCTGGCCGTGCATTTATCAGGCATGGAGATCCTCATCCGGATGCAGATCAGGAATTATGCGCGTTGGGCATGGCAAATGTATTTGGCGGATTTATGCAAAGCATACCTGCCAGCGGCGGTATATCCCAGACAGCCGTCAATACTGAAGCAGGGGCCCGCAGTCAAATAGCAGAATTAGTGACAGCTGGTTTGGTCATTATTACAATGTTGTTTCTTACTCCACTTGTTGGAATGATGCCGCTTGTCACATTGGCTGCCGTGGTTATTGCTGTTTCACTGTCTTTAATAAAGCCATTAGAATTCCGCGCGATTCGTCGTGTGCATAAGCCAGAGTTTCGGTGGGCCATAGTTGCTTTCCTGGGTGTTTTGTTTTTCGGTTCACTTAACGGTATTCTGGTCGCCGTTCTAATATCAATGTGTTCCTTGATCTATCAAGCTAATCATCCTCCGGTATACGCATTGGGCCGGAAGAAGGGTACAGATGCATTTCGTTTGCTTGAAGTACACCCGGATGATGAAACATTTCCAGGTCTTTTGATTGTACGTACTGAAGGCTGGCTAACATTTGCCAGCATCCCGCGTACCCGTGAGAAATTTTATAATTTAATTAAGCAATATTCGCCTTCTGTTGTTGTACTTGATTTAAGGGCTGTGCCGGATATTGAATACACTGCACTTATGGCTCTTGCCGAACATGAAGAAAAATTACATGAACACGGTATTACAATGTGGTTTACGTCTTTAAATCCGAGGGCATTTGAAACTGTTAAACGCTCGATATTGTGGGAGCGGCTTAAAGATAATCGAATGTTTTTGTCTGTTGAGCAGGCAGTGGAACACTATTTAAAAACTACGAATATCGAAT
>CAZVHL010000014.1:2670-11203 GCA_964626925.1 uncultured Nitrospiraceae bacterium | reverse complement strand
TCGAATGTCGAAGTGAAAAAAGGAATAACGAACAATAAATGACAAGCTGTAGGGGCTTATTTCAATAAGCTCTTACTTCATCATTCGACATTCGTCTTTAATTTTTTAAGGAACTACTTCTATGACGCCCGATGCATGGATTATGATTGGATTACTCGCTGTTATGCTCATCTTTTTGATACAAAACAGGATTCCGACCTGGCTTGTTTTTATTGGCGCCCTGACTATTAGCATGACGATTGGTATTGCTTCAGAAGAAGATATTATTAAAGGTTTTTCTAATAAAGGAGTTCTTACTGTGGCAGTACTCTTTCCTGTAGCTGCCGGCATGTACTCTACCGGCGCTATAACGATTATCTCTAACCGCGTTATCGGCAGACCCGGGTCTTTAGGCGCAGCCCAGGCAAAGATTTTCCCGCCGGTTGCCGTGGCCAGCGCATTTCTCAATAATACACCTCTTGTTGCCATGATGATTCCGGTTGTCCGCGATATTGCCCGTAATACCCGGCTGGACAGCTCCAGGATTTATATGCCATTAAGCTTTGTATCGATTTTAGGGGGAGCGGCAACGGTTATCGGCACCTCGGTTAACCTGATTATAGCCGGTATGTTTTTTAGTCAGACCGAAGAAAGCCTTAATATTTTCTTCCCTTCACTCATAGGCATACCGGCAGCTTTTGCCGGTATCCTTTTTTTGATGACAATAGGTAAGCGACTTTTGCCGAAAACAAAAAAAACTCACGCTGCTGATGTCTATAAAAGGCGCTTTTGCACAGATTTCGCGATTGAAAAGGGTTCGCCTGTTGACGGCAAAACAGCAGGTGAGAGTGGATTATTTAAAAGCACAGGCTATGCTATCCTTGCCGTGCATAAAGCTGACGGAACTAAACCCGCATTATCCAGGAACCTGAAACTTGAAGGCGGCGATATCATCACCTTTACAGCCGATGCTGATGCAGTCCCTGAACTTTGGTCAACTGTCGGCCTCCTGCCGCCGTACTATTCATCCGTATTACATGAAAGCCCCCGCCATACCCATCGTTTAGTAGAGGTGGTTATATCTGATCAAGCCGGACAGATTGGCCGAAAGATATCAGAAATGCCATCACCGGAGAGCCGTTATCAGCTGCGCGTGGTAGGTGTTTCCCGTTCCGGTCAGCCTCCTGAAGGTCGCTTGCTGGATCAACGAATTGAAGCAGGAGATACAGTCATCATAGAAGTCGATGATACTTTCTTCTATGAAAACAGGCGGGAGACGGATTGCGCTCTCATTAAGCAGCTTCGCGGGTTTCGTATCAAACGCGTTGAGCGCGCTGCGATAGCTGCTGTCATTACCATGGGTATGATTACTCTCACCGCATTTGGAATCATGAGTATGCTCAATGCAGCTCTTCTGGCTGTAATGGCAATGCTTTTTACAGGCTGCCTGAGCCCTCGTCGGGCATTTGAGAGTATTGATTGGGAAACGGTTATTGTTATGGGCGCTGCCATAGGCCTTGCAGCAGCTGTTACTGAAAGCGGTTTATCTGAAGTTATTGTCAATGGTTTGACCCGGATAGGAGGCGGAAACTTTGCTGTTGCTCTGACTGCTGTTTTTATTGGCAGTGTCTTGCTGGCAAACGTCATCAATCACTCTGCTGCAGCCGCTCTTATGTTTCCCGTTACGATGGGTGTTGCCTCTGGTTTTCCTACGGGACCGGCGCCGTTTATTGCAATCCTGATGCTGGGATGCTCTTATTCGTTTATCAATCCGGCAAGCTATCAGACAAATCTGATGGTGAAAGGTCCGGGTGGGTACACATTTATGGATTTTGTAAAGGTTGGCGTGCCGCTGACCTTAGTGTCAGGATTGGTAGCTATTATGGCAGCGCTTCTCGTTTACTGAAAAACGAATTACGAGTGACGAAGTACGAAGGACTGAAAAAAACTTTGTCAATCGTCGTTCAGCGTAGAGTATTGAGAAAAATGGAATAAAATCACACAGAGCTGAATATATCTTGACTCTGAATAAAGTCTTCAAAAGTCAGGAATTCAACCAGGGGCGTGCATATACATCGCCAATCTTATATGCTCTGTGGAGGGAAAAAGAAAGGAAGATTCTATATGACGTTGAAGAACCTAATGAAATTGTAGATAACTAAAGAAAGGAGATTAAAGATGATAATTAAACTTAAGGACATGAACAGCCTGAAAGAAAGATTGCTTGTGGTAACATTTGCTTTGTTATTTGTAGTATGCACAATTGTATTTAGCGCTGCTGTTTCTCTTGCAATACAACCTCTTTCAATCCATTTTCTGGCAACTTCCAGATCATATACTGCAACAATGCAGGTAAATGATAAAGCTGAAGTTGTCTGGCAAAGTGTGGTCAACGTTGCGAAAAAGAGGAACCCGAATAATCTGGAGATCAAAAAAGAAAATAAAAAGGATCTTAATTTTGAAGCTACGAAAATAACCAAAAGCGGTGAAAAATTATGGGGTTCGGTAAAAGTGAGACCTCTCAGTGAAACCAGCTCTCGATTAATATTCACTGCCACGATGGGTGGAGGGAAGCCATTGGAAAAAGAGATGAAAGACCTGGTCCTGGAAACCCTTCTGCAATTTTGTGATGAAAAGGGGCTAACGTGCAATATTGTTAAATAGTTTATGTGTATGAAGTCCGTTCAGATGCCATACCGGACCTGCTTGTCGCCTGCCTGCCGGCAGGCAGGGCAGACAGATCCGGTATGGCATGTAGTAACTTCGTCGTTCAGGAAGTCATTATGAATAAATTTATACGCATATTGAGGATGACGATCGTGGGAGGAGCGCTTTTCCTGGCTCCATTTGTGGTCCTTATTATCATTTTTAGCAAAGCTATTCAGATACTAAGGGTTGTTACAGCGCCTGTTGCTAAACTCATTCCGATTGAATCCGTTATCGGCCTTGAGACTCCGATAATACTCGCAATCTTTTCACTTATAGCCGGTTGCTTTTTAGCGGGCCTTTTCGCTCAAACCCGGTCAGCCAGGAAAATGGTGGACTGGCTGGAAACGACCCTGCTTTCAAACCTGCCGGGTTATTCTTTTATGAAGAACCTTGGAGAAGAGGCTGCGGGAACAAGACATGAAGGGAAGCATGAAGCGGTTATCGTTCAGTTTGACGATGCATGGCAGATCGGTTTTCTCGTGGAACGCATTTCTGACGGACGGGTTGTTGTGTTTATCCCTGCTGTGCCAAGTCCCTGGACCGGTGGAGCATTTATCTTTGAAGAAAAGCGGGTAAAACCACTTAATGTACCTTCGACTGCTGTTATGAAAAGCCTGCAGAGACTTGGAGAAGGAGCGGGGAGTCTTTTAAACGAGAAATGTGAAAAAAACAGAAAGACGAATATCGAATGACGAATAACGAGTGACGAATTACGAAGTGAAAAAAGAAAACTTCGAAATTGGACATTCGGAGTTCGACATTCATCATTCTCCTTATCTGGGATTTAATAATAACAACAGACTCTAATTACCCTTGCAAATACAACTAAAATGGGTTAAACTCCTAAATAGTTAAACTATTAAGGAGGATGACCGAATATGAACAATATATCGAGAGCTCTTAAAATGGATATTCCACCTCATCAGTCGGCATTCCTCTGGGGTCCGAGAAAAACGGGGAAAACAACTTACTTAAAGAACAAATATCCCAAAAGTGTGATTTACGATTTTCTGCAAACCGATCTTTTTCTGGAAGTCTCCAAGAAGCCTTTTCTGCTGAGGGAGCAGTTACTGGCCAAGAAAAAGGAGGTTTTGAAGCATCCGGTAATTCTGGATGAGGTGCAGAAAGTCCCTCAGGTTTTGGACGAAGTCCACTGGTTAATTGAGAATAAAAGTTTGAGTTTCATACTGTGCGGATCGAGCGCTAGGAAACTCAAGCGAGGACAGGCAAACCTGTTAGGCGGGCGGGCATGGCGCTATGAAATGTTTCCTCTGGTTTCTACGGAAGTGAAGGACTTTAAACTGTTGCAGGTTCTGAATCGGGGTATGATTCCTGCTCATTACCTTCAGGCTGGTTTCAGGAAATCCTTGAGAGCTTATGTGCAGGACTATCTGAAAGAGGAAGTCTTTGACGAAGGGTTGATGAGAAACATCCCGGCATTTTCAAGATTTTTTGATGCTATGGGATATTCGCACGGTGAACTTACTAATTATTCCAATATTGCACGGGATTGCGGAGTGGATGCCAAGACTGTCAAGGAATACTACCAGATTCTGGTCGATACGCTTCTTGGAAGAATGGTAACGCCTTTCAAGAAAAGGCAGGAGCGCCAGGTGATCAGCAAGGCATCTAAATTTTATCTCTTCGACGTAGGGGTTGCCGGCGCTATAACCGGGAGACACCTGGAGGAGGAAAAAGGTGAACTCTTTGGAAAGGCGCTGGAGCATTTTATATTTATGGAGTTGGCTGCTCAAAGTTCATATCACGATTTGAACTATGACATCAATTTCTGGCGAACAAAATCAGGTCAGGAGGTAGACTTTGTGTTAGGAAATGGCGAGGTGGCGATTGAAGTGAAGGGATCGTCCCGTGTGGATAACAGGGAGTTGCGTTCTTTAAATGTCTTTGTTGAAAAATATTCGCCGCGAAAGGCGCTGGTGGTATGCAATGAAAGAGAAGAGAGACTGCACGGCCGGATACGAATAATGCCATGGAAGAATTTTCTGCGAGATTTGTGGAAAGGGGAGATTATCCATTGATTCAGTTTTAACAATGATGTGAAAAAGAAATGGAGTGATCGAATTACAAATTACGAATTACGAGTGACGAAGTGAAAAAAGGAGAATATCGAATATCGAAGTATAAAAAAACTTCTGTATTTGCTATTCTTCTTCAATACTTCGATATTCATTATTCGTCATTCGAAATTCGATATTCGTCGTTGGTTTTTAAAAAATGAAGCCATTTACTACAAAAGCCGGTATCTTTTTACTATTCGTCATCATTGCGGCTGCCGGATGGACATTTCCGGTCAAAGCAGAATCTTCAGACATGGAGAGGACAGACCGTCCAAAGATCGGCCTCGTGCTCGGCGGAGGAGGAGCGAAAGGCGCTGCACATATCGGGGTGCTGAAAGTGCTGGAAGAGCTGAAGATTCCCATCGACTACATTGCAGGCACAAGTATGGGCGCTATCGTGGGGTCCCTCTATGCTTCGGGCCTTACCGCCGATGAAATCGAAACTCTAATTACCTCAATTGACTGGAAAGATGTCTTTTCAGGAAATCCTGAACGTCAGGATATTGACTTCCGCAGGAAACGTGAAGACTTTGACATCCTCTACGGTCTTACGCTCGGTGTAAAAGATGGTGAGATACGCCTTCCCAAGGGTGTTGTCAAGGACCAGAAGGTGAATGTTCTCTTCGAGATGCTCATGCTCCATACTGTAGAGACTGATGATTTTGACAAGCTTCCGATCCCTTTCCGTGCGGTGGCAGCTGATATTGAAACAGGTGAGATCGTCGTTCTTAAAAAAGGGCGTCTCGCTGATGCGGCACGGGCGAGCATGTCAGTGCCCGGTGCTTTCCCCCCTATTGAACTCAACGGCCGCATTCTTATCGACGGCGGTATCCTCCGGAACTTACCTGTCGACATTGTGCGCGATATGGGTGCTGATATCGTTATCTGCATTGATGTGGGAAAACCATTGGCAACCCGCAAGGACCTTGAAGGGCCTCTTAAGATCATGAACCAGATGATCGACATCATGATGAAAAAGAATGTCAAGAACCAGATCGACACCCTCGGTCCTAAGGATATATACATCAACCCCGAACTTGGTGAACTCGGCTCCGGAGACTTTGATCGGGCCGCAGAGATCGCCGGTTTCGGGGAAAAAGCCGCCCGTGAAAATATTGATGCCCTCTCGAAATATTCTGTTTCGGACGGCGAATATGCCGCTTTTGCAAAAAAACATCACCGTGATCAGGTAAAAGAGGTGAAAATCGCTTCAGTGAAGATTGAGATGGAGGGAGAAAGCGGCATTCCTCCTGAGATAGTGGCGAGCAGACTTGAGGTCAAAGAAGGCGACACGGTCGATATAGAGGCTTTGGAGAACAACGCGGGACAGGTGTATGGCATGGGAGATTTTGAGCGCGTTGATCTGCATATGAAAAGGCAGAGAGACGGCTATGACCTCATCGTAAAGGCAAAGGAAAAAGAGTGGGGACCAAATTATCTTCGCTTTGGCATGGCACTGGAGAGCGACTTAGAGGGAGTGAGCAACTACAATATCCTTATTGATTACACAAGGCGGTGGATAAACTCTCTCGGAGCAGAGTGGAAAACCCAGTTTGACATCGGTTCTCCCAGCGGCATTTACTCGGAATTCTATCAGCCGCTGACAGCTAACAGGCTCTTTTTCGTAGCCCCGCACGTTGAATGGAAACAGAGACCCGTAGATCTCTATAATGACAACAACAGAATTGCCGAGTACAGGGTCTCGGGATATGAACTTGGACTTGACGTCGGTATCCAGCCATGGATGTATGGTGAGGCAAGGGTCGGGCTGCTGCTTGGCAGGGAACAGGCTTCATTACAGACAGGAGACTTTCAACTGCCCAGTGAGCGGTTTGACAGAAGGGGCATTGTCTTTCAGGCAGCACTTGACCAGCTTGACAACGTGCATTTCCCCAATGAAGGATATTTCGCAACGATTAAATCTTTTTCCTCGGTGGAAAACATGGGCGCAGATGAAAGTTACAATAAAGTCGAAGGGTCAGTCATGGGTGCATTCACCTTTAAAAAGCAGACCGTTCTTGCGAGCGTCAAGGCCGGCTCGCATTTCGGGGGAGAACTCCCCTTCTATGATGAACTCCAACTCGGCGGTTTTCTTGATCTTTCAGGCCTCCAGCAAAATCAGCTCCGGGGCCAGTATCTGGCTATCGGCCAGATCCTCACATACCACAAAGTCGGCACGTCTTTTATAGGTGACATCTATCTGGGTGGATCGCTGGAAACAGGAAATGTGTGGCAAGAGGATTTCGATTTTGATGATCTTCAGTTCGCCGGGAGTATCTTTTTGGGGTACGATACGATTCTGGGGCCGCTCTACATTGCCTATGGACTTATCGATCAGGGACAGAGCGCGGGCTACTTCTTTCTTGGAAGGACGTTTTAAAAAAGGAGGTTATATGATTAAAGTTCTTACAGCATTAATGGTTTCAATATTCCTAGCAGTGCCTGTTTTCGCCCAGGACGACACTGAACTGGCCAAGAAACTGGCGAATCCCGTGGCATCGCTAATCAGTTTCCCGATCCAGGCAAACTACGACGAGAATTACGGCCCGAATGAGGAGGGATCGGTATGGAAGATCAACATCCAGCCGGTAATCCCGTTTACGCTCAATAAAGACTGGAACCTGATCTCACGAACAATACTGCCAATTATTGACCAGACTGATTTACCTGTTAAGGGTTCCGGAGAATCCGGCATTGGTGATATGCTGCAGAGCATTTTTTTCTCACCCTCGAAGCCGACTTCGGGCGGTATAATATGGGGTGTGGGGCCAGTATTTCTAATACCAACAGCATCGGATGAGGCGTTGGGAACGGAGAAGTGGGCAATCGGGCCGACAGCAGTTGCCCTGAAGCAGGCTGGGCAATGGACCTATGGTATGCTGGCCAACCATATCGAGTCTTTTGCAGGTGATAATGATCGCGCAGATGTAAGCGCTACATTTGTTCAGCCATTCTTAAGCCACATTACAAAGACAAAAACCACGATCTCACTGAGTACGGAAGCCACCTATGACTGGAACAGCGAGCAATGGTCGGTGCCGGTTAACCTCTCTGTGAGCCAGATGCTGAAAGTAGGAGAACAGATCTTTCAGATCGGCGGTGGTATCCGGTATTGGCTCGACTCGCCCGACAACGGGCCCGAAGACTGGGGCGCGAGGATAAATCTGACGTTTTTGTTTCCGAAATAGCAGGGACGGAAAACGACGAATACCAAATGTCGAAGTAGGTGCATGGCATGCCATGTCCCTACAGCTTTACCCACAATTCGATATTCGTCGTTAATCTTTAATATGTCAAACAATGATCTATTAACTCTTGGTGGATTGACCCTGATGGCGCTTGGACATATTGCGTGCGGCAGGGTAAAAATATTTAATTTCTTTGAAACTCATGGCTGGATTTCTTTTAGTGCAGGTGCATCTGTTGCATACGTCTTTGTTCATGTTCTTCCTGAAATCGGGATTTATCAGCAAGAGATAACAGGACATGCCGGACATGATCAATCCGTCAGTTTCTTTAATCAGCCGCTCTACCTGGTAGCATTAGGCGGTCTTTGTTTTTTCTATTTGCTGGATACGATAGAATCCGGGTTTTATGATAAGGCATCTCATAAATTGAAGAAACACAAATATTACATGCCTATTTTTACAGCGAGAAGCCTTATATACGTTATATACAACTTTATGATTGCATACATTGTTACAGAAAGGCCGGGTAGAGGGCTTATTAATATCACACTTATTTCTATAGCCCTGGTGCTTCATTTT
>CAZVHL010000014.1:0-2570 GCA_964626925.1 uncultured Nitrospiraceae bacterium | reverse complement strand
ATTTTCAGGCTGGATTTTCGGTGTTATATTTGATCTTCCCGATGTAATCACTGTAACTGTATTTTCTGTAATAGGTGGAATAATTACGTACACTGCACTGAAAAGTGAATTGCCGCTGACAGATCACAAAGAACCGTTTCATTTTCTTGCAGGAGCATTTATTTATGCTATTATTATCCTGGCAATTCCGTTTTTTGGCCTTTCACATCTAGAACAGCATTAGCCCGCATTACTCCACTGGTTCGAAATTCGGCATTGGACATTCGTCTTTTTTCATTTATCAGGTTTAAAGCCCCCCTTTATGTGCTATTTTCCTTTTAAACCCGTAATTTTACTAGTTGTAATGACTCAATTTTTCCATTAAAATTCATATAGATAATAATAATTGGTTTCTCTGTGTTCTCGCTTGGAAGCGCCTATTTTTAGCTGTGGTTAAATCTTAATAATGCTTAAAAGAAAAAGGAGAAAGAAATGGTAAAGAAAATGAATAATGCTTTCTGGTTAGCTGCTGTTCTTGGTGCATTTATGTTTGCTTCATCGGCGTTTGCTGTTGAAAATGTTATCAATAAAGCTGCAGAAGGCTGCAAGAAAGAACTTGAAACCTATTGCAGTAAAGTGACACCGGGTGAAGGCAGGATCCTGGCATGCCTGTATGCACATGAAGACAAGATTTCAACACGGTGTGATTATGCGCTGTACGATGCCGCAGTGCAATTGGAGCGCGCAGTTTCAGCCTTGGCCTACGTTGCGAATGAATGTGATGAGGATCTTGATAAATTTTGTTCCTCCGTTGCTGTCGGGCAAGGGCGTCTGGCCAATTGTCTGAAAAAGAATGAGAAGCAGATCAGTAAGCGCTGTTCTAAGGCAATCGATGATGTCGGTCTCGAAGTAAACTAAGGAAAGAAGTTTCGGGTTTAACTGAGAATTTGGAGGTGACATTGGAACAGAAAGATCCAAAATCATCAAACGAGCTTGCTCAAATACGAACTGATCTTGCAACTGAGCGGACCGATATGGCTACAGGACGTACTGATCTTGCAGTTGAACGGACTGTCATGGCTGCCGGACGTACAATGATGGCGTGGATCCGTACAGGGCTTTCCCTGATAGGCTTTGGTTTTACCATTTACAAGTTTCTGGATTACATGCAGGGACTGGGACAGGGGTTAACACCGAACCCGGAAGGACCGCGCCGGATAGGCCTTTTCCTGATAGGTCTCGGCACTGTGTCGTTATTACTCGGCATCATTGAATATTGGACTACCCTGAAAAAGATAAATAAAGAGTACAAAACCAGTCCCTGGAAGACCTCGGTTATTGCCGCGTTTTTAATCGTCCTGCTAGGGTTGTTTCTATTTATTACCATTGTCTTGAATGTAGAAGTAGTGTGATCCGATATGGTAACGGCGAAAACCATTGAAACCCTGGCTGCGGCGATTTTATTCGCCTCTATTTTCTATTTCGGCGCCAGGTTGCAATTTCCGGGTCCCGGACAGAGGTATCATCGAAAGATATTGTCTTTTGCAGCAGGTGTCTCTATTGCGTATGTATTCATTCACCTTCTTCCGGAACTGGAAAACGCGAAAAACGTATTTGTGCGGGAAACAGCGCATCGTTCTCTGCCGTTTCCGGAGTATCGCGTGTATCTGTCCGCAATGATGGGGTTTATGCTTTTTTACGGCATTGAACATATGGTGGTCCAAAAGAAATCCCCGGATGCAAAAACCGGCGGGCCGGTTTTTATGCTTCATATCGGTGGGTTTGCCGCCTATACGTGGCTGATCAGTTACCTGCTGGTCCGCAGTCTGGAAGAAGGAGGAGTTTCGATAGCTCTATATACAGTAGCCATGGGGCTACATTTCCTCTCAATAGACCATGCCCTGCGTCGTGAGCATGCTTCGTTGTACGAAGGGCCAGGCAAAAATGTCCTTGCACTTGCCGCTCTTGCAGGATGGTCAGTGGGGATGCTTGCTGAAATCCCCAGGCCCATGGTTATTACGCTTCTGGGTATTGTATCGGGAGCAATCGTTATGAACAGTATGATTATGGAGCTTCCCACGGAAAAAGAGGGAAGGTTTGCACCTTTTTTGCTTGGGGGAATTTTTTATACAGGATTGCTTTTGCTTATTGGATAAATAAATGGAGGATAAAAAATGACTATTTTTGACGGAAATTTTGTAGACAGGTTTTTTGAGCGGCTTACAGGAGCTATGAACTTTCGTTTTGCAGTGCAGCCTCTTACTGCGATTGCCCTGGGAATACGTGACGGTATTTTAGATGCAAAGGCCGGTACGCCGCCGTTTATCTATAATGTGATTTTTAAGCCGGAAAACCGCAAGGAACATCTTAAAAGCGCGTTAAATTCCTTACTTAAACCAATCATTATAGGAATTATTCTGGATGCGATAGCCCAGTATTTAATATTTGAGCATGTTCGAATTCTTGGCGCAGTTTTCATGGGAACATGCATCATGGGTATTCCGTACGCACTTGCCAGAGGCCTGACGAACCGGTTTGTATCGTTAAGAAAAAAATAATTTCTAAATGGATTATGAAACTATTGAAAAATA
>CAZVHL010000013.1:4081-22772 GCA_964626925.1 uncultured Nitrospiraceae bacterium | reverse complement strand
TTTTGTTGATTTGAAAGTTTATTTAAGACAGCTTATCCCCTTCCCCCTTTTTTAAATTTTTTTCATCTTAAATAATTATCGGCATCTGCAAAAAAAACTTTAATTTATTTTTCGATGAAATTACTGGAGGTAATTTCAGTACCGGAAATTGCCTAACAGGCGTTAAACAAATAGTTATATATAAATTTAAAGAATCCTGATTTTAGCCGGACACAACTAATTCCTTAAGGAATTACCTTGTTTTGTCGGTTGGTTAAGGGAAAACTTGATAATTATTTCGTGGATGTGCGGTTGCATGGTTGAAGTGATGGTGTAAATATAAAAAAGGTGCTGACCCAAGTTTAGGGGACATGGCTGAAGTTAAAAGGTTGGGCTCTTAGCGTAGGCAGGAAATAACCTTTTAATCAGGGGTCAGCACCTTTTTTATAATCGTTATATTTGAAAGAACGAGTCATCAAACACGATGACATATTACCTTAGTTTGTTGCCCTACGAAGATAGTGTACAACAAAATATTTAATTTGTAAACATAGTACAAAATAAAATAATACTACAAAGTACAAGAAAGTCATAAAAACAATAAGTTAAGCAATATATTTCAGAATAGAACCATAATGAAACTTAATAAACTTATAAGTAATTAAGCTTCCGACAGGTAAGAATAAGTATTAAACAATATTCCAAACAAGGAACTTACAATTATTAATGTCTAAATTGTTGTTAATCCCTCACGAATAGCAAATTTCGTCAGGTCTGCTACTGAACGAACATTTAATTTACCCATAACCTGCCTGCGATGTGATTCAATAGTTTTTGAGCTTACATTAAGGTCGATAGCAATCTGTTTTGTGGATTTGCCATCAGCTATGAGTTGCAGTACTTCACGCTCCCTTTCAGTTAATAGTGAAAAAGACTTGGGATTGGGAGTAGCTGATTGATTTACAAGGCTTTCAACAACCAGACTGGCTATTTTGGGGTTAATGTAAGTCTGTCCGCTCATTACGACTCGTACGGCGTGTTCAAGTTCATCGAATGCGCTGTCTTTAAGAAGGTAACCGGAAGCGCCTGCCTTAAATATTTCTGACACAAACTGTTTGTTATGATGCATCGAAAGAGCGATTACTTTGACATCGGGAGTCTCGTTGATTATCATGCGTGTCGCATCAATGCCGTTTAAATCAGGCATGCTTATATCCATGATCACTACATCGGGTGAGAGTTTCTCAACCATATTCAATGCCTCTCTTCCGTCAGCGGCTTCGCCTATGACTTCCATATCGTCATAACCCTTGACTAAAGAACGTATGCCGTCTCGTAAAATCTGGTGATCGTCAACCAATAATAATTTTATTTTCATGTTTAGCTCCTCATTGAATGATTTATTTTGTCAGTTTAAATGGAGCAATCAGGGTAACCTGCGTTCCATGGTCCGGGACTGATTTAATTTTGAATTTGCCGTTAATATGGTTCATACGCTCACGAATATTAAATAAGCCATAGCCGGAATTCCCGGTTGACGTATCAGAAAAACCTATGCCATTATCAGTTACAGAGATCTTCAGTTTATCGTTGTATCTGGTAAGCGTTATTTTTGCTCTGTCTGTTTGAGAGTGTTTTGCTATATTAATGAGAAGCTCCCGCACAGCCTGAAACAGAAAAAAACGAATATTGCTATCAAATGGCTTGACGCTTCCATCATCCAGAAGTGTAATGTTAATATTGTGTTTTTGCTTGAATTGATCAATCAGCCATTTAATTGCCTGGTCGAACCCTAATTCATAGAGTATAGGGGGACTTAGTTCGAATGTCAATGTTCTTGTTTCTGTAATTGTCTGTTCGATTAACTGTAATATTTCTTTTACATTATTTTTCATTTCTTCTGATGTAGAGAGTTTATTCAGCAGGCCAAGTTTAATTTTTGCGAGTGCCAGAGTCTGACCTACACAGTCGTGGAGTTCTGAAGCGATATGCCTTTTCTCACGCTCTTCAATTAATGACATCTGGGACGCCACTGACTGAAGCTGTTTCTGATGAACCAGAAGTTTTTTTTCTGCATTTTTGCGCACCTTGATCTCTTTTTCCAGATATTTATTTGCTTTTAACAGTTCGTCTGTATGATCTTTGATGACTTCCTCAAGCCTCTTGTGGTGTCTGAGTAATTCTTCTTCTGTTTTTTTGCGGTCTGATATATCACGAATCACACTTTGGATAATCTTCATGTCATCAATTACAAGCAAACTCGCAGCGACATCAGCTGAAAACCATGTTCCATTTTTCTTCTTGAAAGCGGTCTCAAAGTTAGCGTAGCCTTTGTTTGAAAGTTTCTTATATCTACTGCGTGAGCCTTTAATAAATTTAGCGGGTTGCATGTCAAATATACTTAGTGTAAGGATATCCAATCTTGAATATTCAAATTGTTCCAATGCTCTCTGGTTTGCATCCAGGATATTTCCATTCGTGTCATGAATAAATATAGAATCATTTGAATAGTAAAAAAGGTTGCTGAATTTTTCCCGGCTATGCCTTAATTCAGATTCCATACTTGCTCTTTCGGTTATATCCTGCCCCGAACATATAGTCCCTATAATATTGCCATCTTCGTCTTTTGATAAAGTATTGTTCCAGAAAACGATCCTTTCTGATCCATTCTTTAACAAAACAGGGCTCTCAAAAGACGAATCAGATCGAAAGTTATCCTCAGTCAGATTCCTTATTGCTCTTAATAGTGCATTCTTCGACCGTTCTGGTGTGAATTTATTGAACCAGTTTTGACCGATAATCTCTTCTTCTTTATAGCCAAGCAGTTGACAGCCCTGCTGGTTTATTAGATTTACATTGTGGTTGGTGTCTAACACGACAAATATGTGAGCAGCGCTGTTCAGGTAATGCTGTGCTGTGTCGAGTTCTTCCGTGAGTGTTTTTTCAGCCCTTATCCGTTCAATTTCATATGCTGCTCTAACAGATGACAGGCGGAACAGGAATCTTCTAAGCCTGTTGTCCTGCATAGGCTTTCTGTCCATAGCTACCAATAATCCGACAGGTTTTTTTTGAGAATCAAACAATGGCATGCCTATATAACTTTGAACACCCATATCAACAAGAAGAGTGTCTTCAGGAAATTGCTGTTGCACATTTTCAGGATAGAAACATAGCTGTTTTCCTACAACTTGTTCGCAAGGTGCGTTGGTTAAATTGTATTCAAAGTTTTTAATGATTTGTCCTAATGCGTATAAAGCGAGAGTTTTGACTTTGGTAGGATCTTTATCAGACAACTTACCTACAAAGGCATAATCAGTATTTAAAGTTTCAGCAAGAAATGTTACAAGGGATTTGAAAAACGTGTCACCAGCCTCGGTTGATATATCTGTTGCGAAATGGCGTATTAATTCTGTATTTATATTTCTTTTTGATAAGTCCCTGAAAATGCCCTGTATTACTTTTTTCCCGTTAATCTCTGTAACATTTGTGCTAATTTCAACCGGTATTTTCTTTCCTGCACTATTCACCACAAAGAGTTCTTCAGTAATACCATGACCTGACACAAGAGATTTCTTGAAAATATTACTGTATCTTTCTGATTCTTCTTTTGGGTGAAGTTCTGATTGATGAGAGCCTATAATTTTATTTAGCGGTTTATCGAGTAATATCTCTGCCTGCCTGTTAGCATCAATAATGATCCCTGTCTCTGATTCTGCTATAAATATGGCGTCATTAGCAGTGTTGAGCAGCTTCTGATACTTTCCTTCTGTGCTGTTCAGAATTTTTTTTGAGTTATCTTTGTCCTGGGATACAATTCGTGATTTTTGCATAATCACACTAAGAGGTTTGTACACAGTTTGGAAAGCAGCCAAAATATACGTAATTTGTTAAGTGTACGTCCCCGATTCCTTTAACTAATTGATAATATGTTTTAAAATAGGAATATCAGATTATAGAATTATTCTGGAATTTGTTCAAGAGAATAATTCTGCAGAAGCTCCCACAATTTTCTTGAACGTCTCGATGACAAACATTGATTGAAGATTCCTGATAATTATGTAGACTAATTTATACAGAAAATATAACCTTATAAAGTTTAAATAATGGATAAGAAATTAATTATTTTCACAGATCTTGATGGCACACTACTTGATTCCGGCTACTCATATAAAAAAGCTGCGCCAGCTCTTAATTTAATAATGAAAAAACGTATACCGCTCATATTGTGCTCAAGTAAGACCAAATCCGAAATTGTTTTCTGGAGGAAAAAACTGAGAAATATCCACCCATTTATTTCAGAAAACGGAGGCGGGATTTTTATACCCAGGAAATATTTTAAAAGAGGTGGGCAGGTGTCAGGAGTCAGGGGTCAGGTAGAAGGGGACTACTATATCATGAAACTCGGTGCAGATTATACAGGGTTGCGAAAGGTATTGTCTGAGTTGCGTTCTGAAGGATTTAATGTAAATGGATTTGGTGATATGAGCATTAAACAGATTGCTGACCTTACAGGACTAAAACATATGGACGCAAAGAGAGCCGTTCAGCGTGATTTTGATGAACCTTTTTTATTTGAAGGAAATGATAAACAAATCCCAAAACTTAAAAGAAGGATCAGGGCAAAGGGCTTTAATTACACTCAGGGAGAATTTTTTCATATTATGGGTGATAGCGACAAGGGCAGGGCGGTTGAAATCTTAAAAACACTGTATGCAGACGAATTTTCTGAAATCGCAACGGTGGCCTTGGGTGACAGTCTGAATGATCTGGAGATGTTGAGGGCAGTTGATTATCCGGTAGTTGTCCAGAAAAAAGATGGTTCATATGATAAAAGTTTTAGCAGCTGGAAACTGAAAAGGGCTAACGGTATCGGACCGGATGGCTGGAACAGGGCTGTTATTGATTTACTTGAAACTCTGGTCTTCTGAAGGGAATATCCCTTTTTCGATTTCTTCCCTGTATAATTTCACAGCATTTAATGCATCATCTTTTAAGCTTGCATACTGCTTTACAAACTTGGGAACAAATCTCTCAAACATTCCTATAACATCGTGCAGCACAAGCACCTGCCCGTCACAGTGCGGCCCGGCTCCAATTCCAATAGTAGGAATCAAGAGTTTTTCTGTAATCTTTTTGGCAAGATTCATCGGTATAGCTTCAAGTAAAAGTGCAAAAGCACCGGAGTCTTCAACAATACGGGCTTCATCTAATAACCTGTTTGCGGCTTCCTCTGTTTTACCCTGGACCTTGTATCCTCCCATCCTGTGTATGGACTGAGGAGTAAGTCCGATATGAGCCATTACCGGTATATCAGCCTTTGACATCGCTTTAATATGTTCGGCTACTTCTGCACCGCCTTCCATCTTAACAGCAGAGGCCCCTGCATCTTTTAAAAATCTACCGGCATTATTGAGCGCATCACTAATGCCTGTTTGGTAGGACATAAAAGGCATATCGCCAATTACCATCGAATTTTTTACCGCTCTTGTTACCATTTTGGTATGGTAAATCATTTCATCCATTGTTACCGGCAGTGTGTTCTCTAATCCCTGAACAACCATGCCGAGGGAGTCGCCAACCAGGATTACATCAATACCGGCGTCATCCACGATTTTTGCAAATGGGTAGTCATAAGCAGTGAGCATAGTGATTTTTCTGCCTTCCTGCTTTTTAGTTATAAAGTCCTGAATCGTAAAGCCCAATATGAGTAATCTCCAGAATATTTAATTTCTAAATCATAAGTCATCATTAATCCTGCTTGAGGACTTCCAAAAGTTCCAGATCAAAGGTCAATACTTTTCCTGATAACGGATGATTTGCATCCATCATGAACCCTTTTGCGGTTTTGCTTACAACAGTTACAACAAAAGATTTGCCATTAGGCCTGTGCATCTTTATAGACTGCCCTATCCGTGGATCAAAATCCCCAGGTGCATTTTTTCTGAGAAATTCAAAAATCTTCTTTTTATCATGAGTCCCATAAGCTTCTTCAGGAGGGATCGTTATTGTTTTGGTTTCATTTTCGGACATTCCTGTGACCCCTTTTTCAAAACCGGCTATGACGTTGCCTTCCCCTATAATAAATTCCATAGGATGTGTCTGACGTGATGATTCGACTTCTTTTCCGTTCGCGTCCCTGAGTGTATAGTGAACCTTTACCTTATTACCAGTTTTGGCCTGCATGTAATATCTCCTTTGTTGTTAATAAATTGAATTATATTCCGCACAATTATAACACAAAAAGTTCTACCTGATATTTTTGCCGCGCAGGACAAAAAACAGTATTATGCCCGTTATGATCATTATTAAACATAGAATTTGTCCCATAGTTATATAGCTGAAAAATACGCCTATGTGGCTGTCCGGCTCACGGACGAATTCGATGATTAATCTTACTGTGCCATATCCGATAATATACAAAGAAAGAGAAAAACCTTTAAAAGTTTTTATTTTTCTGATACCCCATAAAATGGCAAACAGAAAAACACCCTCAAAAAATGCTTCATAAAGTTGTGAAGGATGTCTGAGTTGACCCGATGCATCAAGCGGGAAGTACATTCCCCATGGAACATTGGTAATCCTGCCGTAAAGCTCACCATTGATAAAATTGCCTAATCTGCCAAAGGTGTAGCCAAGAGGAATTGACGGAATGAGGAAATCCGCAAAGCCCAGATAATTGATTTGATTCTTGTAACAAAATATTCCTGTTGCCAGTAAAACCCCGATCAGTCCGCCGTGATATGACATGCCTGCAAGTCCGGTAAAATGAAAACCATTGCTGAAACTGAACGGAAGAATGATTTCCAGAGGATGGGCCAGATAATAATTGAAGTTGTAAAAAAAGACATATCCAAATCTGGCGCCTAACATAAGACCAAGGATCGCCCACACAAAATAATTTTCTAATGTGATTCTTGAATAACCAAAACTCTCTTTTTTAAGCCTGTAAAGTGACAAAAAATAGACCACAGAAAATGCAACTATATACATAAGTCCGTAATAACGGATTTCGAACTCACCGATACGAACGATATAGGGTTTAAGATTTTCAGGTATATGCTGCCAGTAATAAATTAATTGGTCCATTTTCTCTTGCTCATTGTCAGGTGATACAGGCCGATCTGATTTTCATGAGGTATTTACCAAAACCATTTAATCATGAATATTGTAGATTAAAATTAAAAAGAGGGTCGAAATATTCTCGGCCCTCTTTTTATTTCCGTTGATTGTCCGGACTTTAAAGTAAACCAGCCCTTTCCATAATGATAGGAACTTTATCTTCTGCGCCGATCGCCATAATATGCACACCGTCACATATATTCTCGTCCTTTAACTGCCTGATATGTCGGGCCGTTATATTTATTCCGGTATCAAGGGCGTTTTCTTTTCCAGCAGCTTTAATCTCATCAATCAGCTCCTGGGGCACTGTTATTCCCGGAACAAACTTGTTCATGAAATTTGCCATACCTGCACTCTTGAGGAGCACGAGGCCGGCAAGGATCTTGACCGGGAATTTCCGTGCGTGCTGCATGAACTCCCTGAATTTTCCTATGTCATAAATTGCCTGCGTCTGAAAGAAATTTGCACCGGCATTGACCTTTTTCTCAAACTTCATAAGCTGGGGTTCAAGCGGAACTGCCTCAGGCGTTACAACAGCACCCTGATAATAATCAGTGCCACCCTTCATCTCATTGCCCATCATATCCTTGCCACTGTTGAGTGCATTGACGATATTAAGTAGCTGGACAGATTCAACATCATAGACTGGCTTTGCTTCCTTGTGATCTCCAGCATTGGGGTGGTCTCCTGTCATGCAGAGGACATTTTTGATCCCGAGAATGCTTGCACCGAGCAGGTCTGACTGCAGGCCAATTCGGTTCCGGTCACGGCAGGTCATTTGCAGGATTGGGTCCTGTCCCATATCAAGAAGAAGCTTGCAAAAGGACATTGAGCTGATGCGCATAACTGCTGACTGGTTGTCCGTAACATTGAGGGCATCCACTTTCCCCTTGAGTGCTTCAGCTTCGTGGAGGATCTTTGATATATCTGTACCCTTTGGTGGGCCTACTTCTGCTGTAACTGTAAATTTACCCGATTCAAGAGCGCTTTTAAAACTCACTTTTTCTCCTCCTTTTTCTCACGTGTATTCAGTCTGGCCGGTTTTCTGCTGGCTGACCAGTCTTTGGGTTCAAGGGTTCTTTTCAGATCTTCAAGCTGATCCGTCCTCTTCATTCTCTCATATATCCTGACCCATGCGCATTCAATGTCTTGGCTGACTTCACATTTCCCATTATCAGTACCACCGCAAGGACCATTGAGCAGACCCTTGGGACATGCTGTGACGGGACAAATGCCGCCGGTCTTGTCTAATATGCATTCGCCGCAGAGGGAACACCGTTCATCAAACATCTGGAACCGTGTCATGTTCCCGAGAAACAGGGAATCATTTGCCGGGAAAACAGGCTTGTCAGGGAATATTTCAACGGCAGACTGGGTGCCGGCACCGCAGGACATAACAATAATTGCATCAGCTGTAGCACAGGCCTCCTTATCTTTTTTTAATTCAATCTTTGTTCCCAGTGTTTGACATCCTGTCTTGGGGTGCAGAGTACCGGTAACTGTCTTGCCTTCTGCCTCAAGGGCTTCTTTCATTTCAGCCAGCTCAGGCTCACCGCCTGTGCCGCAGAGTGTTGCACATTCAGAACAGCCGATGAGAAAAAAACTTTTGTAGTTCTTCAGATTCTCCATTAAATCTTTAAAGTTTCGTTTCTTGGTAATGATCATGTTAAAGCTCCTTTAAATTACTCGCGTCTTTTAATTAATTCGAGAAGTTCGATTCTTGTTGATTCTTTAGTACGAAAAATACCTCTTACCGCTGATGTCACAGTCTTTGTATTAGGTTTCCTCACGCCGCGCATAGAGAGGCAGAGATGTTCAGCATCCACAATTACCATTGCTCCTTTTGGTTTAAGTTTTTCCATTATCAGATCGGCTAACTGAGCAGTAAGCCGTTCCTGTACCTGTGGTCTTTTGGCAAAAAAGTCCACAGCCTTGACCAGTTTGCTAAGTCCTACGATTTTGCCTTTTGAAGGAATATACGCTACGTGAGCTTTCCCTATAAAGGGGAGCAGATGGTGTTCACATATTGAATAAAATGGAATGTCTTTCAGAAGAACCATTTCATCATGGCTTTCACCTTCAATAGGTATTAATATTTCTTTTGTTGAAGTCTCAAGTCCCGAAAAAATATCTTCATACAGATCGGCAATTCGTTCAGGGGTATTTTTTATGCCGGCCCTTTCAATATCTTCACCTATTCCTTCGAGGATCAGTTTGACGCCTTTTCTAATTTTTTTCTTATCCATATTTGGGGGTCTTTTTAGGGTTTGAGATAAGTGAAAAATTTTAACATTTGGAATGAGTTAGTGTCAAAAACCCCCATATATCGAGGTTGAACCTCGATATATGAGAGGGAGATGTTTATCGGGTAATTACATCAATGCAGGGAAGATAGCTTCCAGCGCATCAACAGCATGTACAGGATGGCTGTCCGGATGAATTGCCCTGTTGTACAGTTTGTCAGCATTATCTGAAACGTCTGATTCACTTACACCGGCATAAGAAGCAAGCAACTGTGAAAAAGTGGATTTAACGGTTGACTTGTTTTCTTCGAGCGCTTTTCTTACCTTATCAATATTTTGATAAAGCATTCCGAGCCATCCCTGATGGACTAACTTGGTGACAGTAGCAGGGCCAACGCCCCCGGTTTCCAATGTGAAGGCCGCTGTCTTTGAGCGAGCTGAAGGATCAACATCTCCATAGGGTTTCCTTCCATCCTTTCTGAAGGAAGTGGAGGCGTCGATCATCAGGCAACCCTCTTTTAGCATGTCGGAGGTAAAGAAGTATTCAGTATCTGTATGAACTTTGTAGGGATGAAAACCCATGCAGGAAAATACTACGTCAGCACGTTTAGAAAGTTCTGTGTAGATGTTTAACTGGGTTTCCCTGTCTGATTTTCCACCTGAACCTGTTCTTGTATGTAATGGGCCTAACGTTGTTGCATCAAAACGCTTCAGAAGATTAAAAAGCGGTTCGCCAACTATGTTACTTCTTCCAGCGACCAGCACCTCCAGTCCCGCAAAACTGGCTATTCCGTCTGGACGGAGTCTTGATCCTTTTTCCCTGACCAGATATACACTGGCTAAATCAAGCATGCCACCTGGCGTGCAACAATCGTAGTAACGATCAGCCCCCAGGGACATAAGACCTAATGTAACCTGATTAAGTCCATCACCGTCTTTAGCAATATCGATCCGGTTGCACAGCGTAGTTGTATTAATTGTTTCACCCGCTTTGCCACCAAATGGCAGTTGGAACATCAGGATAGAAATTGAGCTGTCATTGTTCCACTGCTCCAGTTTTTCATACATCTCGGCAGCTGTAATTGTAGAAGGGAATTCTTCAACCATACTGGAGAGTCCGGATAGTTTTGTCGTAGCGGATTTCATCCCTACATAGCTTCGTGAAGCTGCTACTTTAGGGTCATCCTTGTCTCCTACCAGTACAGTCAGTACCTTATGCGCATCAGGCTTCACGTCTTTAAGCGCGGATATTTCACTCAAAAAGGCTGACCGGCGACTAAGCTCCGGTATGATGACATCCTGATACCCCTTGGGATATTTCTGTTCTCCCTTTACTACCCCGGAACCATTAATAACAGCAGTATATTCTTCTTTCCTGAATGGACGGGATATTACATGTTTGAATTCATCCTGTGAAAATAACCAGTGGTTAATTCCTCCAATACGGTCTTTGTATTCTCGGTAAGCCATGCAACCCTCCTGTGATTTTATTTTTAAAAGGAATTCATTTAAAGAAATAACACGGATTATAACTGTAAATTTTTGGAATGAACAATGTCAAGTTACTTAATCAAACGATAACTCAAGAAATCTTCTTAATAAACAGGAATAAATTATGATGCGCAATTACACTGAATCAAGCGTTTGTCAGTCACAATCATATCCACCTTAATATCATGAGGCTCAGCAGGAATATCTTCTCCAACCTGCTCCTCAAATGCAAGTGCTATTGTGATAATATGTTTGTCTACTTTTGAAAGCTGTTTTGATTCATAACTAAGGAGTTTGTCGTAATACCCGCCCCCGTATCCAAGACGGTTTCCATCACGGTCAAAACCGGTCCCAGGAATAATTACCAGGTCAATGTCTTTCAGAGTGACTGACATGCCGGCTCTTGCACAAGGCTCGAGTATGCCCATATAGCCGGGTTCGAGTTCTGATATGTCTCTAACTTCATAGAGATTTAATTTCCCATGTTTGCTATCAACTGCGGGCAGGACAAGTTTTTTATTCTGTTTAATTACATCGTTCAGGTAGCTTCTTGTATCCACCTCTGATCGAAAGGATACATACAGTAATATGCTTTTAGCCTGCTTAAAAGCATCCAGGCAAAGCAGCCTTTCTTCGATGGCTGACTCTTTGAGGATCTTTTGTTCCGGTGTTATGGCATCTCTCCGTTTAAGAAGATTTTTCCTGATTTTATTTTTCAAACCACTTTCTCCAGGTTCTTTTTGATTTCTCTGACTTCTTCAATAGCTTGAGCGGATGCCTGAAATGAGGGCAGACCACTTATGTCTGATTCAACAATACTTTCATTCATCGAAATTTTCCCTAAGAATGTCATGTCAGCGAGATTATTTTTAATAAATTGAAGATCCTCATTATTTCTGACTTTATTGGCCACAACAAAAACCCGTTTGACTCCGAGTTCCACTGCCAGTTTTTTTACTGCCAATGCTGTTTGCAGACTTCTCTGTCCCGGTTCAACGACTACAATAAACGCATCAACTGCCTCGGCAGTACCTCTCGTCAGATGTTCAATGCCTGCCTCCATGTCTACTATAATTATTTCATCTCTCTCTACAATCAGGTGTTTTAACAGTCGTCTGAGCAGGGCGTGTTCAGGACAGTAACACCCTGATGAGGCAAATTTTGACTTGCCCATTTCCAATAACAGGATACCGTTGAGCTGATAACCGAATCCTTCAGGAATATCGTCGACTTTTGGATTGATTTTAAAAATGCTGCCACTTGCTCCTGGTTTTGCTCCGGTTCTTTCCTCCACCAGATCTGCCATTTCTGCTATGGGTCTGATCTTTGCAATCTCATTCTTCGGGATACCGACAGCTGCAGCGAGATTTGCGTCAGGATCTGCATCAACAGCGATCACTTTTTTACCTTCAGAGGAGTAGATGTGACTGAGAAGAGATGCAAGGGTGGTCTTTCCTACTCCACCTTTACCAGTAATTGCGATTTTCATTTTAATTCAAAAGGTTGCAAGGTATAATCTAATAATATTCTTTAAATCATGAGTCTGTGAAATATTCCTGTAAAAATTGGATTGAATAGTACCATTTAAATTGAGAGTTTGTCAAAAATTCTATCCTTTAATTCTTCCTGACCATTTCTATTATTATCCTGTTGTGCACTTCAATAATAATTATAACTACAATTAAAGAGTTATGAGCAAAGAGACGTATAGATAGTAATATGAGATTCAGAGACATATTCAATACAGATATTAAGCCAGGTGAGCAGGGCGAGCGTTTTAATTTCCTGAAATATTTCACTTTATCCAGCATAGTGGTCTTTTTGCTTCTAACCGTATCACTGGGTATTGTATTTATGACTCATCAAAAAAACCTGTTGACTAATTATGCCGAATCATCAGCTACAGATTTTGCGCATCATTTAACTGGCATGATATTTCATGATGATCTGTTTTCTGTATTAAGTGAAAATACGGGCATAGACGTTGTAAGCAGCTCACAGGAATATAAAAATCTGGACAAAATGGTAAAGCAGTATTTATCCGATTACTCGGATATAGTCAAGATGAAAGTCTTTAATAAGAGGGGAATCACAATTTATTCCACTGATCCGAGCAATATAGGTTTGCTTAACAAGAGCGATAAATTTCATATCGCACTAAATGGCAATGTTGCGTCAGAGTATACAAGGAGCATGAATTCTATAAAAGGCGATGAAAGCGAGGCAGGAAATGTTTATAAATATGACATACTCGAAATCTATATCCCGATCTATCAAGATAATAAAGTTTTTGGAAATGATATCACTGTCCTGGGTGCATTTGAAATATATAAAGATGTAAGTATGGTTTTTTACCAGGCAAGGCGTGGAGGGTATATACTGCTTGCGTTGCTTGTGCTGGGCATGATAACGCTCTATCTTGTTTTGCAGCTGATTGTCAAGAAAGCAGACAACATTATTAAAAAACAGCATGACAAGATTGATACATACAACAGAGAACTTGAAGAAGCACAACATATGATTACGGATAGTATAGATGAGGTTATAAAACATGGCAGTTTTCATATCAGGTATGTTAATCATGATCTGATTAAATGCTGGGAAAATAAGGAATGCGACAAGACAGACTGTCCAAGTTTTGAATCAGATGATTTAAGGTGCTGGCAGAATGCTGGTACTTTCTGTGCTGACCGGGTTCAGGGGGTCTTTGCGAATAAGTATGGTGACTGCAGAAAGTGTGAGGTGTTCCAACATGCATTCAGTAACCGTATGAATACTATCGGTGAAAGTTTTAACAATATGATGACTTTGCTCCAAAACAAGCATCGAGAGCTGAAAGAAGCACATGACAGGCTAAACTGGCTTGTCGATATTGATCCCTTAACTCAGGTCGGAAATCGCAGAAGTTTCCAGAAGAGGATGGAGAATATACATATGCTGTCGCTACGATATAAGCGTCCGTACAGTATCATAATTTGTGACATAGATAATTTTAAACTTTATAATGATACATACGGGCATCAGCAGGGTGATTACGCACTTGTTACAATTGCAAAGACGTTAAAGGATCAATTAAGACAGACTGATGAAGTTTTCCGGTGGGGTGGCGAAGAATTTGTGATTATTCTGCCGGAGCAGAACCATTCCAGGGGTCTGACAATTGCCGAGCATCTAAGGGTATCGATCCAGTCTCTTGCTTTGGAAAGCAAGTACTGTGATCTTCAGGTAATAACGATGAGCTTTGGGATAGCTTCGAGCAGCGAGGACAATGTCAAATATATCAGCTGGGAGACGGTGCTGAAAGAGGCGGATGACCAGCTATTCAGGGCAAAGGATGAAGGGAAAAACTGTGTCTATCCAAAAGTTAAGAAAAAAGCGATGGACACTGCATAACTTTTATAAGTCTATTTGATCCTTGACATCAGTGCGTTTCGCATTATTTCAACCGGAGGTTTTGTTTCTGTCCAGAGTTCAAATGCCAGAATGCCCTGCCAGAGAAGCATTCCCGAGCCATTCAAAATCTTTGCTTTCCTGCTTTCAGCTTCTTTAAGTAGCCTGGTCTTTCTATAAACAAGATCACAGATGACCATATCCGATGTAATAATATCAGGGTCTAACGGGAGTGCATCGTCGGGCTTCAGTCCAAGAGGTGTTGCATTAATAATAATATCAGGCTTCCCGATGTCATTTATGTTATCCAGAATGTAGACATTGCCGCGAATTTTTTTCAGGTCATCCACTAATTTGTTAGCCTTTGGTGTATCAATATCATACAAATACAGTCTTGAGGCTTTTTCACTTAAATAATAACTAATAGCCCTTGATGCCCCGCCAGCGCCAATAATGCATATATTTTTTTGCTCGATCTGTATTCCTTCCTCCGAGAGAGAACTGAGAAAACCTCTTCCGTCAGTGTTATATCCGGTCAGGACTCCGTCCGTATTTGTTATTGTATTGACCGCACCAATGAATGATGCCTCTTCATTAATTTTATCCAGCATCGGCAGCACTTGTTCCTTGTGGGGAACAGTTATATTAACCCCAAGTAAATTGAGATTACGTACCGCCTTTACTGCTTCCGGCAGAGACTCAGGGCTGACCCTGAATGCTATGTAACAGATATCCATGCCAAGCGATTCAAATGCAGCGTTGTGCATAAATGGTGACAGGGTATGTTCTATAGGATATCCGAAGATACCGGTGATTTTAGTTTTTCCGCTTACATTCATATAAAATCCCCTCCAATAATCCTTCAGGTGTTGGCTCTATCGGATGAACGTTTATTCCGAGATTTTCCTCCAGGTCTTTAAGAGAAACATTATCAAGAAAAAGACCGGAACCATTTCGCAAAGCAACATTAGGCACGAGAAGACAGTCTGCCTTTGTTTTACCCATCACAGCCTTAAGAATGTCTTTGCCAGTGAGAAGTCCGGCAACAGTAACTGTTGAACCGAAAAATTTATTTGTTACTTTAAAAAGATCCAGGTTAAGTCCCTCAGCCGCCCTTAATTTGGACACGAATTCTTCTAGGTAGGGGAAAAACGAAGCACCTGTGAAAGTTGCTATATTTACGGGGTCGAACTTTTTTGGCATTTTAATCTGTTTTGCAGATTTGATAAATTGGGGGATTAACCCGACACCGTTTTCTATCTGAGGGAGGTCGCCATAGTCTTTAAGAGATGGCAATGGAAGATCTGCCTTTAAATAAAATTCATCCGCAATATAAACAATAGGATCTCCATGACGCTTTTTCAGTCTCCTCCTGACGGATTTTATTGAATCAATAATCCTGGCCGCTTCTTCCTTTTTAACCGGCCGTATATTGGACTTACTGAACTTTGTCAGACCTACAGGTACAATTGCTATAGATGCAACATAAGGATAAAATTTATTGAGATCTTTAATTGTTGAAGCAAGCTCATCACCGTCGTTAAGTCCCGGACAGACGACTATTTGCGCGTGTATTCTTATTTTATGTGATGTAAATTCATTTATCTCATTGAGAATATCGGGGGCCTTTGGATTGCCCAGCATTTTTCTCCTTTTAGCGTTGTTTGTAGTATGTACAGAGATGTAAAGCGGGCTTAGCCTCTGTTCAATTATCCTGAGCTTGTCTTTTTTTGAAAGGTTTGTAAGTGTAATGTAATTGCCAAACAGGAAAGACATTCTGTAATCATCATCTTTCAGGTAAAGAGTTTTTCTCAGTCCTTTGGGGAGCTGTTTAACAAAACAGAACATGCATTTGTTTCTGCAGGTTTTTGTTCTGAACGGTTTTATTTCAAAACCGATCGGTGCATTGTCTTTCTTTTTAATCTTGAATGAATGTTCCCTGTTGTTACGCTTGATTTTGAGATTCAACACATTTTCCCGTGAATAGAACATATAATCTATTACATCGCTGACTGGATGATTATTGATGCTCAGAACAACATCGCCTTTTTCAAGACCTGTCTGTTCTGCTATCGTTCCTTCGGTTATGTGAGTTATTGTGGCATTCATGATTTAATTATGGATCAGGTATCATTTTCCGGATTGGACATTTTTAAGCCAAGATAAACATAATGAATTCCTGCTACGGATGTAAGTATAGCAATTGCGATAAAAATCAGCGTTGGAATGATTACAGCCCCTTTGATATTAAGAGACAGAAGAACAAGTCCTATCAGGATAAATTGACACGCACTAGCATATTTCCCCCAAATGCTGGGAGTCACTTTTAACTGGTTGGTTACAAAGTAAAGAATTATAGAGCCTGTTATAACAATTAAATCTTTGCTGATTACGATAATTGTAAGCCACTTTGGTGTTAATCCGGAATTACTCAAAAGGACAAAAGAAGTTATTAGAAAAAACTTATCAGCAACAGGATCCAGGATTTCTCCAAAATAAGTTACCTGATTTTTTAACCTCGCAACATATCCGTCGAGAAGGTCTGTTACAGAAGCTACTGCAAATATCAATAGAGCGTACTGATAGTCTCTGTAAATTAGCGCGGCAGCAAAAAAAGGTAATAACAGTATTCTTGTGAGTGTAAGGAAATTAGGAAGATTTCCAACCATAGAAGCTTCTCCTGCCAATATAAGCTATGAAAATGTTCTTACCGAAGAAACTGTACTGTTTGACCGATAATTTATTATAAATGGCAGTTCCTGTTGTGATATGAAACAGGAACCGCCAAACTAATTTTTCTTAAAATACTCCCTGTACTTTGCCTGTATCAGTGTCTACATCAATTCTTCTAAAAGCAGGATTGGAACCTGTTCCCGGCATAAGACTGATAGCGCCTGCTACAGGCACTATAAATCCGGCACCGCCATATGTAAGAACTTCTCTAACCTTGAGCTTCCATCCGGTAGGTACACCTTTCAGAGCCGGGTTATCTGACAGAGAAAGGTGAGTCTTAACCATACAGAGACCTGACTTTGCAAGCTCGGGATCTTTCTGGATTCTGGCAAGGGCCGTATTTGCCTCAGGTGAGTATTCAACTCCGTCTGCGCCATATACTTCTTTTGCGACCAGTTCGATTCTGTCTTTAACCGGCTGATCAAGTTCATAGAGGAACTTGAAGTCTGATTTTTCTTCACATGCTTCAACAACTGCCTCAGCAAATTCGATCGCACCGTCGCCGCCTTTTTCCCAGTGTCTTGAAACAGCGACCTTTGCACCTGATGCTTCTGCAAGTTCACGGACTTTGGCGATTTCAGCGTCCGTATCATTGTAGAATGCATTTATACATACAACCGGGCTGATCCCTGCTTTTCTGACATTCTTTATATGATGAATAAGGTTAGCACAACCCTTATCTACCCATCCGACATTTTCAGAGCCGTATTCTTCAGGCATAGGTTTGCCCGGTACTGGAACAGGTGCTCCGCCATGGCATTTCAGTGCCCTGATGGTTGCGACAACAACTGCGGCATCAGGAACGAGTTTACTGAAGCGGCATTTCAGATTCCAGAACTTTTCAAAACCGATGTCCGCTCCAAATCCTGATTCAGTAACGTGATAATCAGAGAGTTTAAGGCCGATCTGGTCAGCAATTATAGAACTCTGTCCAATAGCAATGTTCGCAAAAGGCCCTGCATGGACTATTACAGGCTGTCCTTCAAGGGACTGCATCAGGCTCGGGTTCAGGGCTTCAACCATCCACGCCGTCATTGCTCCTGCAACCTGGAGATCTTCAGTTGTAATAGCTTCTCCTTTTTTACTGTAAGCAACGACAATTTTACCCATCCGCTCACGCATGTCTTTCAGACTTGTTGAAACGGACAGTATAGCCATGACCTCTGAAGAAACAGCTATTGCGAATTTTGATTTCATCATGAAACCATCGCTCTTACCGTTTACACCGTCAATACCGATGATGATATTTCTCAGGGACTGTACACAGAAATCCATGATCCATCCCATCTCTACTTTTGTGGGATCTATATCAAGCCTCTCCATATTGCTCAGGCGCATGAGCTGCTCGTCAGTATAGTTGCGCTCATGCTGCATCCTGGAAGTAAGGGCGACCATCGCAAGATTGTGGGCGTTCATAATGGCATTAATGTCACCGGTGAGACCGAGCGAAAACGGGGTCAGGGGAATACACTGTGCAAGTCCTCCGCCTGCGGCTGAACCTTTTATGTTCATTGTAGGTCCGCCTGATGGCTGTCTTATTGCAGCGCTAACGTTTTTACCTATTTTACCGAGACCCTGCACAAGTCCCATGGTTGATGTTGATTTCCCCTCGCCCAGGGGGGTCGGTGTTATTGCGGTAACATCAATGTACTTTCCATTTGGTTTGTCTTTCAGGCGATCCAGAACTGCCCTGTAATCAATTTTTCCGATATAATGGCCCTGAGGCAGAAGTTCAT
>CAZVHL010000013.1:0-3981 GCA_964626925.1 uncultured Nitrospiraceae bacterium | reverse complement strand
TTTTGATTTTTTCTGGATTACAATTTATAGTTACTGCAAACATGTACAAATAAGCGAGGGACAATTGAACTGGCATCAGAAAGATCTAAATGAAGTTTATCAGATATTAGACACCTCACCGGAAGGCCTGTCTTCGGGGGGATCTGCTGAACGACTTGATAAGTATGGATTTAATGTACTGAAGGAAATTAAAAAGAAAACAGTTTTCATGATGTTTCTTGACCAGTTCAAGGATTTCATGATTATGGTTCTGATTGCTGCTGCTGTTGTTTCCGGTATTATCGGAGAACTTGTCGATACTATAGCAATTATAGTTATTGTGATCCTGAATGCAATTATCGGTTTTGTTCAGGAGTACAGAGCGGAAAAGGCTATGAAGGCGTTAAAAGCAATGTCGGCGCCATCAGCTCTTGCCCTCAGAGACAACAATTTTGTAAATATTCCGGCATCTGAACTTGTTCCCGGTGACATTGTTATGCTTGAGGCTGGCAGGATTGTACCGGCTGATATGAGATTGACAGAGGCTGCCCGCTTAAAGATCGAAGAGGCTGCCTTGACAGGCGAATCAATCCCGGTTGAAAAATCTAACGAGTCGCTTTCTGAAGAATCAATTCCTGTTGGTGACAGAATAAATATGGCATTTAAGGGCACGACCGTTTCATATGGACGGGGAACAGGCATTGTAACTTCAACCGGAATGCAGACTGAACTGGGCAAAATAGCCACTTTGATTCAGGAGGCAGAGGAGGTAAAAACACCTCTCCAGAAGAGGTTGGCCAAATTTGGACAGCGTCTCGGCATTATTGTGCTGGCAATATGTGCAATTGTCTTTATAACCGGCCTGATGAGAGGAGAAGCTGCACTCCTGATGTTTCTTACGGCGATCAGTCTCGCTGTGGCCGCTATCCCCGAAGCACTGCCTGCGGTAGTAACTATATCACTCGCAATTGGTGCCAAAAAAATGGTCAGACAAAATGCTCTTGTAAGAAAGCTGCCGGCTGTTGAAACCCTGGGTTCGGTTACATATATATGCTCTGATAAAACCGGTACGCTGACGATGAACAGAATGACTGTTGAAGAAATATATATAAATGGAGAGATAGTTAAGGGTTCGGAAATCATAATGCAGGATTCAGAATCAGAAACAGGGTATATCGAGAGCAAAGATTCACTTTCTATGTTTATGACTTCTATGGCTGTCAGTAATGATGCTGTGATGGACAAGGAAGGCAGTGTAATAGGAGATCCTACCGAAATCGCACTGTTTGAGATTGCCCAGAAAAACGGATTCGACAAAACCGGTCTGGAAAAGCAATTTCAAAGGATTGCTGAAATTCCTTTCGATTCTGACAGGAAATGCATGACAACGTTTCACAGGACATCAGATGGAAGGATAATTTCATTTACAAAGGGAGCATTGGAATCGATTCTGGAAAAGTCATCTGACGTATATTCTGAAAAGGATGTCACCAATATAGATGAAGAGATGCGAAATAGCATTATCGATTCCAACAGGAAAATGGCTAATGATGGATTAAGGACGCTTGCTCTTGCGATGAGGCAATGGGATGTATTACCGGATGACATTTCTCCTGAGATTGCCGAGAATAATCTGATATTTTTAGGAGTTGCGGGTCTTCTGGATCCACCGAGAGAAGAGGCAAAAGAAGCTGTTAGTGTATGCAAGACAGCCGGCATTAAACCGGTGATGATAACAGGTGACCATCCTCTTACCGCAAAGACGATAGCAAGACGACTGGGAATAATTGATGATCGGGACGAGGTAATAACCGGCCAGGATCTTGATAAACTTACTATGGATGAGTTCGAAGATAAGGTCGAGCAGATAAGGGTTTATGCAAGGGTGGCTCCTGAGCAGAAAATAAAGATCGTCAGGGCCTTGCAGGACAAAGGGGAGTTTGTTGCAATGACCGGTGACGGGGTAAATGACGCGCCTGCCTTAAAACGGGCTGATATTGGTGTGGCTATGGGGGTTACCGGAACTGATGTCTCAAAGGAAGCGTCGCATATGATTCTTCTTGACGACAACTTTGCGACTATTGTTAAAGCGGTTAAAGAAGGAAGAAGGATATTTGACAATATACGCAAGTTTATTAAATATACAATGACAAGTAATTCGGGTGAGATATGGACGATATTTCTCCCGCCTTTTATGGGGCTTCCTATCCCGCTGCTGCCGATCCACATCCTATGGATCAATCTTGTTACCGATGGACTACCTGGGCTTGCCCTTGCTGTGGAACCTGCAGAAAAGGAGATCATGAAAAAGCCGCCACGGCATCCAAAGGAGAGCATATTTGCGCATGGTCTTGGCTATCATCTGTTCTGGGTAGGACTGCTTATGGGAGGTGTCTCAATTTTTACACAGGCCTGGTTTATGAAGGCAGGAGGTACTCACTGGCAGACCATGGTTTTTACTGTTTTATCCTTAAGTCAGATGGGACATGTGTTAGCCATAAGGTCTGATAAAGAGTCGCTGTTTAAGATAGGACTGTTATCAAATAAGCCTTTGCTTGGTGCGGTTCTATTGACATTCCTTCTGCAAATGGCAACAATATACATTCCTTTTTTAAATCCTGTTTTTAAAACCGCACCTCTTAGCGCAGGGGAACTTTTTATAACGCTGGTTCTTTCTTCTTTTGTATTCATCGCGGTTGAGATAGAGAAGTGGTTTCTTAGAAGAAGAGAGCTTGTAAAGTCAGATTAAATTGGCTGTCGTCTGTTGAACTGAATCTTAACGTCGAAGAATTCTTTTTTTGGAGGTAATATGGAAAATTTACTGGAAAAAATGATCAAACTTGAGATTGAACATGACGGCCTGGATCCTGAGCTGGTAAAAAAGAGGAATGTTAAACTGGGTCTCCGTAATCAGAACGGTACGGGTGTTGTTGCAGGTATAACGAGTAAAGGTCAGGTGAAGGGTTATGAAAAGAGCAGGGGCGGACATAACATTCCGGTACCTGGAAAACTTTATTATTGCGGTTATGATCTTGAAGACATAGTCAGAAATGTGGAGCAGGAGCAGAGGTTGGGTTTTGAGGAGACGGTATACCTGCTGTTTACCGGTGAACTTCCGACTACTGATGATCTGCAAAGTTTCTCACAAGAACTATCGGCTCGGAGACCGTTGCCTGAGTTGGCAAAAGATATTATTAAGTTTAACTCAGAAAATGATGACCAGATGGGCGCGTTGCATGGAGCTGTTTCAATTCTCCATAGGTTTGACAGCAATCCAGCATCTACGGACATTGGAGATGTTACAAGGCAGTGTATTGATATCATTGCAAAGTTTCCAACGATCATTGCTTATAATTATAACGTTTTCAAGTCTGGCAAAATTATCTCTCCTTCGTTTGTTGAGCCGGACAGCGGGCTTAGTACCGCAGAAAATTTTCTGTATATGCTCAACGGGGAAATTCCTGAGAAATCAATAGCCCATATCTTTGACATTGCTTTAATTTTGCACGCCGAGCATGGAGGAGGGAATAATTCAACTTTCACGGTAAGGACTGTGTCATCAACTCTTACGGACACGTATATGGCAATTTGTGCAGGGATAGCCTCTCTTGCAGGACATCTTCATGGCGGAGCAAGTGAATTAGTGGTCGACATGATAGATGATATGAAGAATAAAGTGAAGGACTGGCAGGATGACGAAGAAATTTCTTCTTATTTAAGTGACATACTTGAAAAGAAGCAGTTTGATCGCTCGGGGAAAATTTACGGAATGGGTCATGCTGTTTATACCGTATCTGACCCGAGAGCGCCGATATTGAAACAAAAGGTATTCAAACTTGCTCAGGATGCCGGAAGAATTCAGGAGTTTCATCTCTATAAAAAGGTTGCAGATCTATCTGTCAGGTTAATCAGGAAAAAGAAGGGGAAAAGGGTCTGTCCTAATGTGGACTTTTATTCCGGATTCCTCTATGACATGATCGGCATTCCAAAAGAATTATTCAC
>CAZVHL010000012.1:13492-23140 GCA_964626925.1 uncultured Nitrospiraceae bacterium | reverse complement strand
ACAATTTTGACAACTCATCCATTATTATTAATCACCTTATTATTGGCCGCAGTAGTTGGAAAGGTGGCAGGTGCCGGAGGAGGCGCTTTGCTTGGGCAAATGAACAAAGGCGAAGCAATGGTTATAGGGGCGCAATGAACGGCAGGGGAGCCGTTGAACTTATAATCGCCTCCATAGGTCTGGAGTTGGCAATTATAAATGATACATATTTTTCGATTCTTGTAGTCATCGCTTTTTTCACTACCATGATGGCTCCTGTTTCTCTAAACTTGTTATGTAAAAAAGTAACGTTAGTGAAGAGTAAAGAATGAGTGGAAGGATATTCCATGCTTTTGTGGCTTGCATTTATAATCTGTACAGCAGCAATTATCTACTCTGGGTCACGACTTTCCAAGTATGGTGACATAATTGCCGAAAAAACCGGGTTGGGACGGACATGGGTAGGTTTCATTATGCTGGCATCGATTACTTCCTTACCGGAACTTATAACAGGCATAAGCGCTGTAACGATAATCAACGTTCCCAATATTGCAATCGGCGATGTGCTGGGAAGTTGCGTATTCAATATGCTCATCTATGCTGCTCTTGATGTCATTTATCGCCCCGTGCCGTTATCAACAAAGGCACACCAGGGAAACATCCTGTCAGCAGGTTTTGGCATCCTCCTCTTGAGTTTTGTTGCTTCCAGCCTTGTTATAGGAAAACAGGTAGGCTCTTTGGGGTGGATTGGATTATACAGCTTGATAATCATGGTGATGTATTTTACAGCAATCAGGATGGTCTTTTTCTATGAGAAGAGGCAGCATTCTCTCTATGCACAGGAAAGAGCTGTTGAACTGAGATATAAGGATGTCCCCATGAAAACAGCCATAATTAACTACAGCATAAATGGATTTATCATCATTATAGCCGCTGTATTCCTGCCAAAGATCGGGGAAGGACTTGCCTTAAGTACAGGATTGGGGAATACATTTGTGGGTAACATCTTTATTGCTCTTTCAACATCCCTCCCGGAAATAGTTGTATCAATATCCGCAATAAAAATGGATGCAGTGGATCTTGCTATCGGGAATCTGTTTGGAAGCAATATTTTCAATCTGTTAATCCTTGCTATCGATGATGTTCTCTTTATACAAGGACCGATTCTTTCCTTTGTGGATGCAAATCATATCATTTCAGCTCTTTCTGCAATTACCATGACCGCCATAGCCATTATTGGCTTAACCTATCGAGCAAGCAAAAAACCCCTCTTTCTGGCATGGGATTCCATGGGGATAATCCTCATATATATAATTAATGTCATGTCTCTGTACCTTCTGAAGTAATAGAATAGTTTTGTCACAAAAGGCGATCATGTTTTGTTTTGAATCTCGTTGCATTCTTTATCTCTCTTTCAAGACATTCAGGAAGTCCCCTTATTTTGATATCAAGGAATCCCCGGATAATGATCGACGTCGCTTCTTCAGAGTTCAGACCTCTGGCCATAAGATACTGAATCTCCTCTGCTGCTATCTTTCCAATTGCCGCTTCATGGGACATATCGAGATCACTCGTCTTTGCTTCAAGTTCCGGGATCGCGTGAATCATGCCGTTTTCAGATAATATAAGACCTCTGCACTCAAGATGTGCCCTGATATTAGGTACTTCACCGACTAAATGTCCCCGTGCAATAATGCTCCCGCCTTCTGTAATAGCCCTTGTTATAATCTCAGCCTTGCTGCCCTGAGCTTGCAAAAAAACCCTTGACCCTATGTCAAAAGTTGAACCTTCATGCGCCAATAAAATATTATAGAACCTCGCTGTTGCATTTTCTCCAACACAATATGCGGTTGGATACATCTGGAGAGTTTTGACAGGCTTCATGCAGATATAATTACTCATAAAAATACCGTTCTCTTCTATTACAACAGTTGATCGTGGTCTCACAGATATATCTTCTGCCCAGGTATGAATCATGGTAAAAGTAATTTGTGCATCCTTTTTCACATAGAACTCAGATACACCGATATGAAGTCCGTTGTTAACATGCTGACCAACAGCGCATCCGGTAATGATGTTTAATTCAGAACCGGGTTCAGCAATGATTATATTGTGCACATGCTGTGCTAAGTGATCACGACTCATATAGAGACATGCCTGTACCGGCACATCACATTTCACGCCGGGCAAGGCCCTTAAAAAATACCCTTGATGCTGTCTTAATTCAGCTGCTGCAGTGTATTTATCAGCATCGACGTGTAATGCATTCCACCTGAACTTTGATAACCAGTCATATTTCTCAAGGGCCTCGGTTATGTTCATTACTTCTATGCCATTTTGATATGACGAGGAGAACACAGGTGAGTGATCCATCTGAAAAAAAGAGCCTGCCCTGCGCACTTCATCCATGTTCATGCCTGCGCTCGTGGCTCTATTTTTCATCTCATCAGGCAGATCGTCCAGTTTTGATATTTTTTTGTGCGCTTCCGCATCATAGGTAAACGCATTCAGATCAATATCAGGACCAAACGAAGAGGGTTTGCTTTTGACAGAGTCTGCCCTGTCTTTTAATTCTCTCTCCGACACTCTAAACATCCGTCATACCCCTTGTTTCTTATGTCTTCTAAAAGATCCATGGGATTACCAGAGCAATGGATGCTTCCATTAAACATTACATATGCAATGTCAGCGTTCACATAGTTTAAAAGATACCCGGCATGCGTGATGAGCAGGCCTGCCGCAGACCTCATATCTGCTCTTCTATCCTTTTGGAGCAATTCATTAATTGCCCTTCCCACGCACGATATGCTCACAAGATCCACTCCTGAGTCAGGTTCATCAAACATGAGAAAATCAGGCGCCTGAGCAATAAGCTGCAACAGTTCTGACCGCTTTATTTCTCCGCCTGAAAATCCGAGGTTTATATCTCTATCGAGAAAATCGAGCAGGGTTAATCGAGCAGCGGCCTTGTTGATCTGATCTTGAAAGTCAATCCTCACTTTTTTCATGCACATTTGTAATACATCCCTCAATATCACCCCCCTGATAGCTGGAGGACGCTGAAAGGCCATGCCTATCCCCAACCGTGCTCTCTCATCTATCGAAAGCGCTGTTACGTCGCTCCCCTTAAAAACAATACTGCCTGATTCAAGTCTGAAATCAGGCATACCAATGACTGTCTTAAGAAGAGATGTCTTTCCAGAGCCGTTCGGCCCAAAGAGAATGGCTGTTTCGCCCTTATGAATAGACAGGTTGATATTATGCAGTATCTCTTTCTCGCCAACCCTCACTGTCAGATTTTTTATATCAAGCATGCACAATCATCTTACCCGTACTCAATCAGACGTTATTTTTTCTGATATTCAGGCTGTCTCACCGTCAATACCGGGCAGGGAGCCTTTCTTACTACCCGCTCGGCTGTGCTGCCGAATATCAATTTATCAAGACCTACCCTTCCGTATGTCCCCATTACGATAATGTCGATTTTCCTGTTGTCAGCGAATTTCACTATCTCTTCATAGGGAATCCCTTTGAGAACCAATTTTTCAACTTTGGAAAGTCCTCTGATTTGCTCAATGCAGCACTTGTCAATTTCATTCTCTGCCCATGCAGTGATGTCATCAAAAATCTTATCTGAAGATATATGAGGGATATGAGAATACGTGGCTTTTGTAAAATCATAAATAATATGCAAGATATAGAGTTTCGCATTATAATGTCTTGAAAAATCAACTGCATATGGCATTGCGTGGTAAGACCCTTCAGAAAAATCTGTTGGAAAAAGTATTTGTTCTATTTTCATGGATATGCCTCCTCTCAAAAGATTATCAGATAGCCCAAATATCGGGATTCTATATTTATACTTTCCTAATACTACAGATAATCTGATCTGTCAATTAAATATTGATTCATGAAAGAAATCTTCTACTAAAATGTAGATTTATCAATCACGATAACTTCAATTTATTGATAAAATTTAAAAAAAAATGAAATAACGGTTGCATTCCGGTGTAATGTAAATTAAGATTTACATAGAGAGTCAACTTCGTTTCGAATTAAAGGAGTATGTCATGTTCGTCTCAGACTGGATGACAAAGAAAGTATTTACTGTATCCCCTGATAGCAGCATATCCGATGCCGCAAAGTTGACAAAGGAAAAGGGGATCAAGCATCTCCCTGTTGTGAAAGGAGATAAAATCAAAGGCCTGCTTTCTGACAGGGACATGAAAGAGTATGTTCCGTCCAAAGCAACTTCGTTAGATGTGTATGAACTGCATTACCACTTCACAAAGACCAAGGTAAAATCAGTGATGAAGACCAGCATCGTCACAGCGTCACCGGACACACCCATTGAAGAAGCTGCGTTAATTATGCTCGACAAGAAAATCGGCTGCCTGCCGGTAACTGACAGGAATAAACTTGTTGGCATTATCTCAGACCGTGACCTTTTCCGGGTCCTTGTCGACATTTCTGGAATCAGGCATGCCGGACACAGGATTTATCTTCCCATCAAGGACAGGCCAGGCGCTATAAAGGATATTTCGACTTTAATAAGAAAACATGGATTCAGTCTTCAAAGCATTCTCACTTCATACGAAGGAATTAAAAAGGGGCACAGAAAGCTGGTCATACGGTTAAAGGGTCGCGGTAACTTCAGAACTCTGGAAGCCGAGCTTGTAGCAAGCTACATAGGAGTCAAGATAAAGAAGGGCTAGACACTCTGTACTGAAAGAGCAAAATCATAAGTGTAGATTTTAGTCCATAATTTTCAATCTGATTTATCTTTTCAAACTGTTGATTACTGGGAACAATCAACGGAATCCAGACTGAATTAACTTTATTTATAACCTCAACTTATCAAGGCATCTCTCCCAGACAAATCACATTATTGAGCAATATATGCATTATTTTAATATTGGAGGGGGTTAAGTGATTACCCCTGATTCCCGATAATATATATAGCCTCAAGAGTAATTTATCAGGCAACTTGGCGTTAATTATTTATGTCATTGATATAAGGAACTTATAAATGTACAGTCTGGAAGGCAAAGATTTTTTTGATAATATTCGCCGCACAGTCAAGCTCTCCCACTTTGTTGCCTCTATCATCCCACTGGCACTCTTAGTCTATTTTTCTATTAAATATGTTTATCCATATGTAACAGCAGGCGACACCTCAAACATACCGATAAATATCGGAATCCTGCTGCTGCTCGCTGTAGTTGTATCCGTCCTGGGTCTACTCATGGCAACAAAAGCCACGAATTCTTCCATTAAATCTGCACAGGACCTGAATGTAAAATTAAACAGTCTTTTCGAAATCACAAAGCAGTTCAGGGAAACTCTTTATACTGATGTACTGTTAAAAGAAATCATGAAGTCAGCTATGAATCTGACGGGCGCCGAATCCGGGTCTTTGCTGCTTCGCAATGATCAGGGCCAGCTTCAGTTTAAGGTTCACTCCGGCTCCAACAGGCAAAATGGTGATAACCAGATCCTCAAGACGGGTGAAGGTATTGCCGCAAAGGTTGCAGAAACGGGTAAGCCCATCTTGATAGGCGATATATCTGTCGACCAACGTTATCAGATGAATGCGGACAGCAGTCCCGGTTTCCGGACTAAATCGGTTTTGTGTGTTCCATTATTAAATGCTAATGAAATAATAGGCGTTATTGAACTGCGAAGCCAGGAAAAGAATGCTTTTACCCAGCAGGATGAAGCATTGATATATAGCCTTGCAGATCAGGCCAGCATCTCGATTGCCCACAACAGATTTAATGAAAAACAGCATAGTGATTTCATTCATATCACAGAAATTCTTGTTGGAGCTCAAGATTACATTCAGAAAAAAAAGGGACACGCCCGAAGGGTCGCTAACTACGCTAATCTGATCGGGAAAAAACTGGATTTCGCTGAATTAGAGCTGAAGAAACTTTACCGTGCTTCCCTGTTTCATGATATCGGAATGCTGAAAATCGACTCAATGGATCAAAGAGACAAAGAAAAGATTATGCAGCATCCCAAACTCGGTCATGATCTGATAAAATCGATCTCTCTCTGGAGTGATTCTGCAGATACAATCCTGCAGCATCATGAAAGGTATGACGGAAAGGGTTATCCACTGGAGAAAAAACAGGACGAAATACCACTTGCTGCCCGAATAGTCGCGGTAGCAAACAGATTTGACATACTGACAAATAATTACTCCTCAACAAAGCAGTTAGATACTGACTCGGCCTTGAAAGAAATTGAATCACAATCCGGCAGTCAGTTCGATCCGGCTGTTGTAGAGGCTTTTAAGTCATCCATTGAAGACTCCGGCATTATGAATGAATAATATGTCGCCTCTTGCGACAGCCCTTTTTTTCACATCTATGTAATTCGACAAAAGAATAAAACCCGGCTCTCTCTCCTGATACAGGTACACGATACAGTTTATATAATGTTAATATAACCTGTTATGAAGACACCTGAATTATTGGCTCCAGCAGGCAATTTTGAAAAATTAATAACAGCTATCCACTATGGAGCTGATGCAGTTTATCTGGGATTGTCCGAACTTAGCCTCAGAGCTAAAGCTGATAACTTTTCTCCTGAAGAACTTGAAGAAGCTGCCAGAATTGTTCATGAGAAAGGTAAAAAATTATATATAACAGTTAATATCTTTCCTCACAATGAAGATATATCTCTGATAAAAAAGCACCTTGGGTTCCTGAAGGAATTATCTCCTGATGCTCTTATAATCTCTGATCCCGGCGTGTTTGAAATGGCATCCAACACAGTTCCGGAAATACCGATTCATGTCAGTACGCAGGCAAATATTACTAATTACAGGGCAGCAAAATTCTGGGAAAAATCAGGGGCAAAGCGTATTGTACTTTCAAGAGAACTCACTATAGAGGAGATTTCAGAAATACGCAAGAACGTATCAATCGAACTGGAATGTTTTGTACATGGTGCTATATGCATTTCATATTCCGGCAGGTGCTATATAAGCAGTTTTTTGGCTAACAGATCTGCAAATCGCGGTGAGTGCACTAACTCATGCAGATGGGATTATACTCTGATAGAGGGCAAACGTCATGGGAAATACCTTCCCGTATACGAGAACGACAGAGGCACCTATCTGTTGAGTTCAAAGGATCTATGTATGATCGAGTACCTTGACAGGCTTGCTGATGCCGGTGTTGACAGTTTCAAGATAGAGGGAAGAATGAAAGGCATTAATTATGTTGCCGGTGTTGTTAAGACTTACAGGGAGGCAATAGACTGCCTTAAAATAAGACCTTACAACATCAATAAGCGCTGGCTTCAGGAATTGTCAATGTTCTCAAGCAGAGGATATACAACAGGCATGTTCCTGGGAAAGCAGCCTGACAGCGGATACAATCATGATGATGAAAAAATCTACAGAATGAGCCATGAACTTGTTGGGGTGATCAAATCAGTTAATAACGGTAAAGCTGTAGTAGCGCTTAGGAACAGTATAAAGATCGGTGACAATATCGAATTTCTTTCTCCTGGATTAGAAAATAAAACTTTTGAAGTTAAAGAAATCCTTACCCAGAACCAGTCCCCTGTAACTTCAGGACATAATGAGGAAACAGTGTTGCTGCCAATACAAAATGGAGTTAAGGCTAATGATTTGATAAGGCGGCAGTTGAATCAGTCCTGAGCCTGACCCGATAATGTCAGTTCATCAGTATTATCCTGCAAGTCCGTTTCTAATGGAGCTGTATCAACTTCTGACACCTGCGTAATCTTAATAATTTCATTTGCAATATCATAAAAATCTATACTTACTGAACTGTCTCTTCGCTCAGACAGGAAAGTGGCCATATGATTAATTGACTGGCCAAGTATTCTGTCGTATTGAACAATACCCAACTTCTCAAGAGTCAGGTTGAGATAATTCTTTGCAACAGTGCTGACTATATTGCCAACCTCTCTTTCCTTGCTTTCCCTTACCATGTTGACTATAACTTTAATCTTCAGTTCTTCAAGGCATTTAATCAGCTTAGCCTCTTCTGCATCACCAATTTTCTGGAATGCCTCCCTGAGCATCTCTATTGAATCAATGCCGTCCCCTTCATCAGCCTTACTGGCACGTTCAATAATTTCTTTACATTTATAATCCTGTCTGAATTCATTAGTTAGTGCCCTGTAGAGACTGGCCTTGATAAATCCATAAGCATTCTGTATCGAAGTTATCTGAGGAGTAAAGACAACGATTTTATTCGGTGCAAAAAGAAAGAAATCTACTGTTGTAAAAGAAGTCCCGGCTCCAAGATCAAGCAATATATAATCTGCATCAAGCTTTTTCAGGTGATTAAAAAGCCTGGTTTTCTGCGTGCTTTTTGGATTTGCAATTCCAAGTATATCGTCCGCTCCGCATATCAGTTTCAGGTTCTCCTCCGGAGTATTAATCAATACATCCTCGATACTTTCCACTCGTCTGGCAATAAAATCTGCGAGTGTGTAAAGTGGATATCTGATCCCGGCCAGGGTATGCAGGTTACTTCCACCAAGATCTGCGTCGACAAGTATAACTTTTTTGCCTTTTCTCGCCAGCGACGCACCCAGCATGAGCGTTACGATACTCTTGCCAACACCGCCCTTGCCTCCTCCAATAGCCCAAAGTTTATTTCTCATTTCTTCCATATCGTTTCCTATAAATGTTTTTCATACTGCTCCCAGAGGTTCCACATCATATTCTGGTCTTTGTTCTTGATATTTATTAATTTTTTTATAGCCTCTAACTGCCAGTCCTCGATATTAACGAACTGTATGCCTAACTGGATAAAAAATGGTTCCGGAGCATCTTTCCTGACCCAGCGGATAATGCAGACCACCACAATTTTTTCTCCATGAGGCATAACAATTGTTATTTTGACCTTTGATCCATTTAATCCCTCTGTGCTTACCCTTCCGTATCTGTCTTCAAACAATATACCTATTCCACTTATAGAAACATTTTCCATATAGCCATTAATAGAAGGGGTATCACTGGATTGAGACAATATCTTTATTTCTACTGGATAGGCAAAAGATGATCGTGCATCTTTTCTGTTTTCTGCTAAGGCATCTCTCATACAGATCTTATCGGCTTACCAGTTCCAAATCTTTAAGCCCAAAACAAAATATTTTATTCTTTAATTCCAACGAGTTAACACATCGACATCACATTATCAATTGCTCTTGACCATACCGCATATCCTGCCCTGCTCAAATGCACACCATCTTCGAGTAAATACTCCCTTATGGGCATGCCTTTTGTGTCAATAAATTTCCTGTAGATATCAAGATAGAACACATTCATTTTATCAGCCAAAACCTTTAAAGATTCATTCGTTCTCTGGATCAATTCATTTGATATGAAATCTACTGAAGCGGGCAGCAGGCTATTTATAAAAATCCTGGCATCAGGATACAGAATGTACAGTTTTTCTATTATTACTTTATAGACGTCAATAAAATCATTATCACCCATCGCAACATTATTAATTCCTGACATTATGAATATGAAATCCGCTTCTGAACAGACCTCTTTAATCATTACTGTCCGGGATAAAAGCCCCTGCACCGATTCTCCGGCTACTCCCAGGTTCGTGACTGTATGGTCAGGAAAACGCTCCTGCCAGTCTAAATATTCTATTAACGAATCACCGA
>CAZVHL010000012.1:0-13392 GCA_964626925.1 uncultured Nitrospiraceae bacterium | reverse complement strand
GTATGGTCAGGAAAACGCTCCTGCCAGTCTAAATATTCTATTAACGAATCACCGACAAACAATATGTTCATAGTTGTTCCTGCTTTGATTAAAGATATTTATGAATAATGCAGGTTAAGCAAATACGACATCCATTTTGATTGTATCTTTATCAGCCCGGTAACTGGCAACTGCAAGCAGTTCATCATCGGGTGATTTTATTCTTATGCCCCTCACAGATTTTATTTCGTCAGAAATGCCGCTCAACCGGCTGACTTCAATAGGCATTCCATTTTTTATACTCTTCACCAGTGACATTTCAATTTTTAACTCCGGCATCCATGATAAAGCATTATCTTTCGTATAGATCCCTTTGCCTGCAGGTTGTTTCATGTTGACTGATTTAAGTTCTTCAATCGTCACACTGTCATTTAAACAAAATTGCCCTACTGCTGACCTCTCAAGTTCAAAAAGATGCGCACCCACCCCAAGTTTTTTGCCTATGTCATCACATAATGTCCTTATATATGTTCCCTTGGAACATACAGCTTTAAATTCAATGTACGGAATATTAATATCGAGCAGTTCTATTTGATATATATTCACCTCTCTTGGTTTACGCTCAATTTCGATCCCTTTGCGAGCCAGTTTATACAGTGGCTTGCCCTGGTGTTTTAATGCAGAAAACATCGGGGGCAGCTGCAGAATGCTGCCCTTAAACGAATTAACTGCACTCTTGATTCTATCGCTATCAATGTTACTGGCATCTTCCTTGGCAATTACTCTGCCGTGAGCATCCTGCGTATCGGTTGATTCACCCAGCTTCATTATCGCCCTGTATTCTTTATGAAGCGATGAAAAATAATCTGCAAGACGTGTGGCCCTGTTAGTGCAGATAATTAAAAGTCCTGTAGCCATAGGATCCAGCGTGCCCGTATGTCCGGCTTTCTTAGCTTGCAGGATTTTTTTTACTTTTCTTACTGCATCGTGGGAGGAAATGTCTTTTGGCTTATTAACAGAAACGATCAAATCCATATTAAAAATTATACATTAGAAATAAAAGATAAATAATGTGGAGAGGTACAATTATTATAAAACCCTGCCTAATTACCCATGACTTATTTATTTTCCCTGATAGTTTTTCTGAGAGCCTTAAAGACTTTTTCCTGAACCTCTCGAAGGCTTCCATTAATTTTGCATCCTGCCGCTGCAGCATGGCCGCCACCACCAAAGTTTTTTGCGATTTTCTGAACATCTACTTTCCCCTTTGAGCGAAAACTGAGTTTAAATGATTTTGCACCATCCTGCCGGAAGAAAACGGCTGCTTCTATATCCTTCAGTTTTCTCGGGATTTCTACAAAGTCCTCACAATCCTCAGCTGTAGTACCAGTCTTTACAAGCATTCCCTTTGTGACGGTAATCCAGGCAATTTTATTCTTCATCTCAAGAGTTGCCAGTGTAAGAGCCAGCAACTTCATCGATTTAACAGGAATGCTCTCATATATTTCCTTTGTCACCTCCCATGGTTTTACTCCAGCCTCTACAAGATATGACGCAATTTTCAATGACTCTGATGTAACATTGGAATACCTGAATCCTCCTGTGTCTACCTGTAAAGCAGCAAACAGATTTGTGGCTATTTTTTTGTCCATTGGTATTTTAAGACCAACTAATGTCTTGTAAACAAGAATTCCGGCAGCCGCGGCCTCAGGATTAATAACACTCGCTGACAGTGATCGATAAAATTCAGACTCTCCAGCGTTAGCAGGCTTAATATGATGATCAATAATTGCGGTCTTTTTTGCCCGCAGATTTTCAAACCCCGTCCTTGCCATTGTATTGCAATCCACTATAATGAGAACATCAACTTCTTTACGAGGTGGCTTCTGTTTAATCATCTTCGAGCCCGGAAGAAATTTTAATATTTCAGGGACCGGATCTTTGCTGAGAACCTTTACGTCTTTTTTGCCCATCTTTATCAATCCAAGTGCAAGTGCCAGCGACGAACCTATCGAATCAGCCTCAGGATTAATGTGGCCAACAATAAGAAAAGACCTGTTTTTTTTGATAAGGTTGAGAAGTTTAGAAGAGATCTTCATCGCTGTCACTGGAACTCCTTTCCGATTTAATTATGTCAAATATTTCATCGATTTTTCTGCCGTACACTATCGCTTCATCATTCATAAAACGCAGTGACGGGACATGTTTCATTTTTAATCTTTTCCCAAGTTCACTCCTGATGAATGGAGCTAAAGAATTGATTTTTCTTAATGTTTTTTTGCTGTCCTTTTCTTCCAGTACACTGATATATACTGTAGCATGCCGAAGGTCATCGCTTACTTTAGCCGCTGTGACCGTAACAAAGCCAAGGGTCTTATGCTTGACCCTGTTCAGAATTATATCAGCGGTTTCTTCTCTGATAAGGTCTCCTACTCTTGCAGATCTTTTATATGGATGCATAAAGCTCCTTAAGATTGAATTTATTCAAGATATCATATTTCATGAATAGTAACCACTGAATTTTGACTTTTTGTTTTTAGTCTTTTCTACAGCAATTCGATATTGGAATCAAGCAGTTCTATAGAGTTTGTATTCAAAACAAGAGTTCTTATTTTTTCAAACACCCTGTTTATCATAACTGTCTCGTTCGACACGAACGCTATCCCTATTATGCATCTCTGCCAGAGATTTTGTGCATCAACCTCAGCAATCGAAACATTAAATTTGTTCTTTATCCTGTCAATCAGACTTTTAACAACTGCTCTCTTTGACTTTAATGAATTTGCTTCAGGTATATGTAAATCTAAAGTTAAAAGTCCGACAATCATATCAGATACTCAATAATTAGAATTTTAAATACCCAAAATCAGGTGTCTATGGTTTTTGATATTGTTAAAGTGAGGGTTTGGGGATCAACTGATTTATACAATTCCGGGATTCTATTCCAATTTAGTGGCCACTTCTTCCATGATATAGCTTTCAAGCACATCACCCACTTTGAGGTCATTAAAATTTTCTACCATGATACCGCACTCAAATCCTGACAGCACTTCTTTTGTATCTTCTTTAAATCTTTTCAAAGATGAAATTTTACTTTCGTAGATAACTATATTTTCCCTTATCACTCTCATGCCTGTATCAGCCCTGGAAATTTTTCCGTCGATCACATGACACCCTGCAATCGTTCCCAGTCTTGATATGTAAAACAGATTCCTAACCTCGGCTCTTCCTACTACCTTCTCAGTAATCGTCGGTTCAAGCATACCCTCCAGTGCTTTTTTAACATCTTCAATCGCCTCATAGATAACATTGTAAAGCCTGACATCAACCCCTTCCTTCTCTATAAGTCCGGAAGCGTTAGCATCAGGCCTTATGTTAAATCCTATGATAATAGCGTTTGATGCAGTAGCAAGCATGACATCAGATTCGTTAACCCCACCTACCCCGGTATGAATTACATTTACCTGCACCTCAGAATGAGTAATCCCGGAAAGCGCATCCCTTACCGCTTCTACTGACCCCTGCACATCCGCCTTTAATACAATGTTAAGATCACGTATTTCCCCCTCTTTAACTCTATCATACAGTTCATCGAGCGTCAGTTTCTTCTTCCGGGAAATAGCAGCCGTTCTCTGCTTATGCAGCCTGTTCATCGCCAGCTGTCTGGCTTTTTTTTCATCATCCATGACAACAAAAACATCACCAGCCTGAGGCACTTCAGGGAACCCTATAACTTCAACTGGCGTAGACGGCCCGGCGGTTTTAATATTCTTGCCTGAATCATCTATCAATGCCCTTACCTTGCCGGCAATTGTTCCGACAATAAAATAATCTCCAACTTTCAGCGTTCCTCCATTGACCAGGACTGTACCTATAGGCCCTCTGCCCCTGTCAAGTTTGGCTTCGACAATTGTCCCCCTGGCATTTTTTTCATAATTAGCTTTCAACTCCATTACTTCAGACTGCAGAAGTATCATTTCGAGAACGTGCTCAATGCCTGTTTTTTCTGTTGCGGATACCTCAACAAAAATATTTTTACCCCCCCAGTCCTCAGGAACAATTTCATAATTTGACAGCTCTGTTTTAACCTTTTGAATATTTGCATCAGGCTTATCTATCTTGTTGATTGCGACTATAATGGGAACACCTGCAGCCTTTGCATGGTCAATGGCCTCAATCGTCTGAGGCATAACACTGTCATCAGCAGCAACCACGAGTACCACAATATCGGTCACTTTAGCCCCTCGGGCCCTCATCATAGTAAAGGCTTCATGTCCAGGCGTGTCGAGAAAAGCTATTTCCTTATCTTTAAGTTTTACTTTATAAGCACCAATATGCTGAGTTATTCCACCCGCCTCACTCTCGGTCACCTTTGTTTCCCTTATAGCATCAAGGAGAGTCGTTTTCCCGTGATCAACATGCCCCATAATCGTAACAATTGGAGGACGGGGACTAAGGGTAGCCTCATCATCCTCTTCTTCCTCGATCAGTGCCTCTTCACTCTCAACACTTGTAAGCTCGATTTTTACATCATACGCTTCTGCAACAAGCTGAGCCGCATCAGCATCAACAGGCTGGTTTATAGTTGGCATATAGCCAAGATCCATGAATTTTTTAATAACATCATTGAGTTTCTGTCCGATGGTTTCCGCAAACTCTTTTACTGAAGAACCTTCTTCAAATTTAAGTACTTTTTTCCTTGGAGCAGTAGTTAATGGCGCATCTGTTCCATTAACTTTTTTGGCAACCGGCTTTCTGCCATATTTCTGAAAACGAGGTGTGAAATTGTGACCTTTCTTGGATGTCTCCACTCTACGTATCGAATCAAAGGCCCTTTGCATTCCGGGCTTCACCTTGAATTTTGTCAGTTTATCTCTCTCTACTTCCTTTTTGATTTTGTCAGGAACAAGTACTTCATCTTCCTCTACCCGCTTTACATTTACTTCAGTTTTATCCGATAGTTTCTTAGAAGAACTCTTAACCTTCCCCTTAGTCTTTGCGGAAGCAGTCTGAGCTTCTTTTACTTTAGTCGCTTTTGCCTTTTTTCCTTTTGCTACCTTTGCGGTTGCAATTTTCTCAGCATCTTCGGCTGCCATTAAAGTCTTTACGGACTTTTTACCGGGAACAGGTTTTTGTGCTTTTCCTTTCGCCTTAGACAAAACAGGCTTCTTTTTAACATCAGATTTCTCTTTCTTTGCATAAATACCCGTTAACTTCTTAGCAGTTTTTGCGTCGATACTGGACATGTGGGATTTAGCCTCTATCCCAAGTTCGGCAAGTTGTGCGATTATTTCTTTGCTGCTTACCTTAATCTCTTTAGATAATTCGTGAATTCTTATTCCAGCCATAGTTATAATATCTGTTTTTTCTTTGCAGTTTTTGCAGAAAAAAGAGTATGTTACGTCTCAAAACAACGCATGAAACAGGGTTGTAAGTTTTTCTGGATTAATGTTATCATACCTTCTCTTTTTAAAGCAATATACAAAGGGAGGAATAATTTTATATGGCTGTATGTTCAGTTTGTGGTAAACAGAAAATGTCAGGAAATAATGTTAGCCATGCAAATAACAGGACAAAGCGTACGTTCAAACCAAATCTGCAAAAGATGAGAGTCCAGACCGATAAGGGTACAAAAAGACTCTATGTCTGTACAAGATGCTTGCGGTCAGGAAAAATCAAAAAGGCCGTATAACAATTCCTCAAGTCCTGTATCCTTTACGCCAATGACTGCATATTATCCATAATTTTCATTCTATGCATGATCTCCAGGAAATCCTTCGAAAACTTGCCAAAAATTATGGCATAGAAGGCGGAGCTATTCTTAACTCGATAAGAAGAAACTGGAAAGATATCGTAGGAAAAACAATTGCAGTCCATACAGCCCCGGACACTATAAAAAACAGGACCCTTTCCATTAAAGTAGATACCCCACAGTGGATGCACCACCTGAGTTTTTTCAAAGAAGACATTATTGAAAAGCTGAAGTCTTATAATGTGAAAGATGTGAGGTTCAGAATTGGCCGATTGAGTCAGACAATCGAGAAAACTTCAAAACAGGATGATCTTATACTGAGCGATGATGATCAGAGGTATCTGGAAAATACGATACATTCTGTCAAGGATGAAGAACTGAAGGAAAAATTCAAATCACTTATATCTCATGGGTTGACAAAGGGTAAGTTCAAAAGCAAAAGCTGATGTATCAGGCTGACTCCGCCCGCTCTTCATAAGTCAGAAGAGGCTTTTCGTTCTTATTGATGACATCATCGGTTATAACGCATTCTTTAATGTCCTGCTGGGACGGAATTTCATACATAACATCAAGCATTATTTCCTCAAGAATAGCTCTTAATCCTCTTGCACCTGTCTTGCGTAATATAGCCTCTTTAGCTATCGCTGAATATGCCTTATCAGTAAATTTCAGCTTTACATTGTCAAAAGAAAACAGTTTCTGATATTGCTTGATTAGAGCATTTTTCGGCTCAATTAGTATCCTGACCAGCGCTGATTCCTCAAGCTCATCAAGCGTCGCAACAACCGGGAGACGACCTACAAATTCAGGAATCAGTCCATATTTAATCAGATCCTGAGGCTGCATCATTCTAAGTGTATCACCTATTTTCTTACTGATTATTCCGCTTGGATCAGATCCAAAACCAACCGTCTTTTTACCAAGTCTTTCCTCTATAATTTTCTCAAGACCAATAAATGCGCCACCACATATAAACAGAATATTTGTAGTATCTACCGGAACAAACTCCTGCTGAGGATGCTTTCTGCCGCCCTGTGGAGGAATATTGGCAACAGTCCCTTCTATTATTTTCAACAGCGCCTGTTGCACTCCTTCGCCTGACACATCTCTTGTTATAGATACGTTTTCTGTCTTACGACTGATTTTATCGATTTCATCTATATATATAATGCCGCGCTGTGCCCTCTCAACATCATAGTCGGCCGCCTGCAATAACTTCAGTATGATATTTTCCACATCCTCACCGACATAACCGGCCTCTGTCAGAGTCGTAGCGTCAGCTATTGTAAACGGAACATCAAGTGTCCTGGCAAGTGTCTGAGCAAGAATAGTCTTGCCAGTACCAGTAGGTCCAATCAGGATAATATTGCTTTTCTGTAATTCAACATCAGATTTCTGGGGATTGTTTATTCTCTTGTAATGATTGTGCACAGCAACAGATAAAATTTTCTTTGCCTGACCCTGCTCAATAACGTAATCATCAAGAAAGTTATTTATTTCTTTCGGCGCCGGAAGCTTTTGAGATATGCTGATATCAAACGAGGCATCGAATTCTTCAGACATGATCTCATTACAGAGATTCACACATTCATCGCAGATATAGACGGTCGGCCCTGCTATAAGCTTTCTGACCTCCTTCTGGCCCTTTCCGCAAAAAGAGCATTTAAGCGAGCTATTAATCCGGCTATTTTTTTTCTCGTCATCCATAATTCAGATCACTACTTTTTCGTTGATTTTTTCATTGAGTCTATTACTTCATCAACAATACCATACTCTTTGGCTTCCACGCCAGACATAAAATAGTCTCTCTCTGTATCAATCTGTATCTTTTCAAGAGGCTGTTCAGTATGCTTTGACATAATATTATTCAGTGTTTCTTTCATTTTCAATATTTCCCTCGCATGAATTTCAACATCTGTTGCCTGACCGTAGAATCCACCTATAGGCTGGTGTATCATAACGCGGGAATGCGGAAGCACAAAACGTTTTCCCTTTGTCCCCGCAGTGAGTAGAAGCGCCCCCATACTGGCTGCCTGACCTAAACAATATGTAGCGATATCCGGCTTAATGTACTGCATTGTATCATAGATAGCCAGCCCCGAAGAGACAACACCGCCAGGAGTATTTATATACAGATGAATATCCTTTTCAGGATCTTCAGTCTGCAGGAAAAGCAGTTGGGCTATAACTGTATTTGCCAGATTATCCTCTATAGGGTTACCTAAAAAAACAATTCTGTCCTTTAAGAGTCTGGAATAAATATCGTATGCTCTCTCGGTCCTTCCTGTCTGTTCTATTACTATCGGAATTAAGCTCATACCCTCTCCTTATAAACAAGTTAGAATTTCAACTTTTAATCTTCTATAGTCGTTTTCTCCAAAATAAATTCCAGCACCTTGTCAGCAAACAGCCTGCTCTTTAATGCATCCATCGAACCCTCTCTGACAGTATAAAGCTTGGTTACTTCCTCGGGTTTCAAATTGTTACGTGTTGCAATTTCCTCGATTGCGTCCTTGGTATCAGCGTCATTGACCTCTATGTTTTCATTTTTACCGATCGCCTCCAGAAGCATTACGCTCTTAACATTATCGGTGGCCCTTGACTCAAATTCCGTCTTAAGCTCCTCATCAGGTTTGACCGTTTCACCACTTCTTTCCGCATTTTCCTTTGCCTGATGAATAAGCGAATCTATTTCTCCCTGTATCATAGAGGCAGGCACAGCAAATTCATGCCTTTTAACAAGCTCATCCAGGATTTCTTTTTTATATTCGAGATTAATCTGGCTTTCTTTTCTTTTATTTAAATTATCAAGTATCTTATTCCTCAGCGCATCCATGTTTTCACATTCAGCTTCCTGAGCAAACGCATCATCTAATGGCGGAAGATGTTTTTCCTTGGCCTCTTTTATCGTCACTTTAAACAATACTTCTTTTCCTGAAATGGTTTTGTTCGGATCGTCTTTATCAAATTTGATCATGACTTCAACAGTATCACCATTTTTTTTGCCTTGAAGCGCCTTGCTGAATTCTAGAGGCATGGCCTCGGAACCCAGAACCAACGGATACTCCTTGTAAGACAACTCCTCCATAGACTTGTCATCTACGAACGCATCGCTGTCCACTATAGCCATGTCACCATCTTTCAGCTGGTTCTCAGTAACTGCATACAAGGCCTTGCCCTCCTGAAGCATTTCGATCGATTTATCTGCTTCATCCTTTTCAACTGTAAACGTCCTCTTTTTCAAAACAATATCCTGATACTTAATGTCTTCCAAAACAGGTTTGATCTCTACTGTCACTGAGAAAGAAAGGGGTTGTCCGGGTTTAATCTCGATCTTGTCCTCAATATTCGGATAATTAACCGGTTCGATCTTGGCTTCCTTAACTGCTTTAAGATAGAACTCCGGGACAACCTTTTCGATAATCTGAGCTTCGACATTCTTGCCAAATTTCTTCTCGAGAATTGCCCGGGGAGCCTTGCCAGCCCTGAAACCCGGGATATTGGTGGTCATCCGCAGGTTATTGTATACACTGTCAGTTTCTGATTGGATGACATCAGATGGAACATCGATCTTAAGCCTTCTTGTTGTTGGCGATATTTCTTCTATTTCCTGTAGCATTTACACCTCAATTATATTAATTTTTAATTAATAATCTTAAAATGATATAAAATAATTTGTCAATTAAATGAAACAAAGATAGACGAATTGTATAATTTCCTACCAGGAACAAAAGCCCCTGTATTGATTCACATATCCATTTTTGTTGTATAGTATATTGATCCCTGATTATACTAATATTTAATAAACCGTACAAGTTACAAGATTATATTTTTTGCAGATGGAAAAATTTATATCAATTGTTATCCCCAACTATAATAATGAAGAGACAATCGGAAAATGTCTTGAAGCAGCGTTTGCTTCTGACTATACGAATTTTGAAGTCATCGTTGTGGATGATCACTCTGATGACAGTTCTGTAGAAATCATAAGAACATTCCCCTGCAAACTCATATCTGTTCAAAAAAGGTCCGGAACATCAAAAGCACGAAACGTGGGCGCACAAAACAGCAGAGGGAAAATAATTTTTTTCACTGATGCCGACTGTCTTCTGCAAAAAGATACCCTTTCTGTCGTAAACAATATTTTCCCCGAGGTCGATACTGATCTGATTATTGGAGGTACTTATACGCGGATGCCATATGACGATAGTTTCTATAGCAGCTTTCAGTCCGAATTTGTAAATTATTTTGAAACAAAAAGCGCGGCAGATCCTGATTACATTGCAGCCCACGCTATGATTATCGGCTCTGCATATTTCAAAGAAAGTGGTGGGTTTCCTGAGGTATTTCTTCCGATCATCGAGGATGTTGAATTCAGCCACAGAGCAAGAAAAGCCGGTGGCAAGCTTATTATAGAGCCAGGCATACAGGTACAGCATATTTTCGGTTTTTCACTGGTACGGTCATTACGCAATGCATTCAGAAAATCAGCTTACTGGACGATGTATTCTTTGAAAAATAAAGACCTGCTGTCTGATTCGGGTTGCGCATCTAAAGAACTTAAAGTCGATGTAATATCATTCGTCACAAGTTTATTTCTCATCGTATCCTGGATATTATTACGAAAACCGGTATTTCTCTATATATTACCTGTGATTTTCTTCTCAAACATAATTATAAACAGGCAGTTGTTTAAAGCCTTCTACGAGTCCGGGAGCAGCCTGTTTGCATTCAAGGCAGTTTTATACTACATGATGATTTATCCCGTTCCTGTAGGCCTTGGCGCAATTACCGGCGCTGTAAAGCATTTCAGGTCTTCAAAAGAGAGCTGGCCTAAAGTCAAGAAGCATGATCATTGTAACAAGAGACCTGCTCCATGTCAGTTGTCCTCCAATGTAAATGAAGAAGAGCCGGGCTGAACACCTTTCATTCTAATGTGAAGTAATAATCAATTATATGTCCTATAATCCTTTTCGTCATATAGACTCAGTACTCTGGAAAAGAAACCCTATACAGCTAACTTTTTTTGTAACCAGGCGTTGCAATGCCAGGTGCTCCTTCTGTTTTTACCTGTCCGATAATGAATCCGCAGACTTATCAGCACCCGAGTTGTCATTTGATGAAATCAAAAAAATATCTTCTTCAGTAGGACAACTTCTATGGCTTGCATTTTCAGGTGGTGAGATCTTCCTCAGAAATGACATTGTTGAAATAACGAAACTGTTTTATGAAAAGAACAGGCCAGCCATAATTCTTTTCCCTACAAACGGGCTTCTCACTGATGTAATAAAGGACAGAATCGAGTCTGTTCTCCGCCACTGTGACAAGAGCATCATTGTTGTAAAACTGTCATTAGAAGGGACTGAAAAATTGCATGATTCGATCAGGGGAGATGGCAGTTTCAGAAAAACCATCGAAACTTACAATGTTCTGAAACCACTGCTTGACAGGTATCAGAATTTTGAACTCGGTATAAATACCGTATTCTGTTCCACAAACCAGGACAGAATGGATGAACTTATTGAATTTGTGAACAGATTAGAAAAGATCAGAACGCATACAGTGTCACTTATACGCGGTACAGTTTCAGAAAGCAGTCTTAAAAACATAGACATCGATAAATATAATCAGACAATTAACAAAATCGCCATGAATCTCAGAAAAAATATCTCTGATACTTATCATTTTAGAGGAGCGCGGATAAAGGCAGCTCAGGATATCATACAGCGCCGCCTCATTTACGATACGATGACCCAAAAAAAACAACTGACTCCCTGCTATGCCGGAAAATTAAATATCGTTATAACAGAAGCGGGTGACATTTATCCGTGCGAGTCTTTTGATATGAAAATGGGCAATGTCAGGGATCATGGATACAGCATAAAAAATATATTAAAAACAGATAAGGCACAGAAAATTATCAGATCAATTAAGGACAAGGGCTGTTACTGTACACATGAATGCTATTTAATGACAAATATTCTATTTAATCCGAAATTGTATCCAGGAATCGCAAGAGAATATCTGCAGATCAGAAATATTTCCTGAATTGCAATATAACCCTCCAACAGATTAATATATTTGATGAATCTTTCTGTTGTTATTCTTGCGGCAGGCCTCGGCAAGAGAATGAACTCTGCTATCCCGAAAGTCCTCCATGAAACCTTAGGACAGCCCATGCTTCAGCATGTAATTAATGCTGTTAAACCTTTAAACCCCGCAAAGATAGTCGTCGTTATCGGCAATGGAGCAGAATCAGTTAAAAAAGCGGTGAATCACGACCGCCTGACTTTTGTCATGCAGAGACGATTAATTGGTACCGGAAATGCTGTTGCAATTGCCAGAAAAGAACTGAAGAAGGGCCCTGTTCTTATCCTTAATGGAGACGGTCCTCTTATCACTACAAAAACCTTAAAAGCCCTTTTAGGAAAGCATACCCGGAATAAAAACAGGCTCTCTTTTCTGACTTTTGTTGATAATTCAATGTCAGGATATGGGAGAATCTTCAGGGACAAAAATGGACGGGTAACCGGCATAGTAGAAGATACTCACACAACATTAAGAGAAAAGAAAAGATTTACAGAGCTGAATGGTGGCACATATGTTATAGACATTAAAACATTGAACTTTCTCAACAGGATAAAAAAGAACAGTTCCTCTGGAGAATATTACCTGACAGATCTTGTGAGCATTTTATCGAAAGCAGGTGAAAAACTCGAGGCGTACAAATGTCATGCTGAGGAAGTTCGTGGCGTAAATAACCGGCAGGAACTTTATGAAGTCTCCAGTATTCTTAAAGCAAGATGTATTTCGAGGTGGATGAAAAAGGGGGTTACCTTCCTGGATCCTGACACTGCATTATTACACTCATCAGTACTCATTGGGAAAGATACGATTATTTATCCCAATACATACCTTGAAGGCACAACTTCAATAGGCAGGAATTGTACTATATATCCTGGTGCAAGGATTTATAACAGCAAACTTGGTAATGGAGTAACAATTAAAGATAACACCCTGATTGAAGAAAGCATTATAAAAGATAGAGCTATTATTGGACCCTGTGCTCATCTCAGACCTCACAATATCGTAGGCAGCGACGCAAAAATAGGAAATTTTGTGGAACTAAAAAAGACCATTGTCGGCAACGGAACCAAGGCCTCTCATTTATCATATATCGGAGATGCCGAAATAGAGGAAAATGTAAACATAGGCGCAGGAACGATTACATGTAATTACGATGGCAGGAACAAGTTTAAGACAAAAATTAAAAAAGGCGTGTTTATCGGAAGCGATTCCCAGCTCATTGCTCCTGTTACGATAGGTGAAGGAGCATATGTCGCTGCCGGCACCACCGTAACAAAAGATATTCCATCAAAAGCACTTGCAGTAAGCAGAGTTAAACAGCAGAATTTACCGGGCTGGGCAAACAGAAGAAAAGCAAAGAGTGTAAATAAAAAATAACATTAAAGGTGCGCTTTGAAAAAAAATCTTATTAACTCCCAAACTCACAATCTAATATTTAAAATCTGATATCATGTGCGGAATCATCGGTTATTTAGGAACAAGAAACGCCATACCCATACTCATCAATGGTCTCAAGCGGCTTGAATACAGGGGCTATGATTCAGCTGGAATATCTTTCTTGAAAGATAACAAAA
>CAZVHL010000011.1:19863-23390 GCA_964626925.1 uncultured Nitrospiraceae bacterium | reverse complement strand
TCGGTAAGAGCCGCTCCCAAAACGTTTTTTTTAATACCTGCTTTGGTTTGTGAATAATATGGACTAAGCTCTTTCTAATCCATTAAGTCTAAAGTATTTTCCTTATTGTACCGATAATTATCCATGACTACATATAGATGAGCCAGTTAAGGATTTTTTAACAGGGTGACTGGGCATCCATCATACTTAGTGGAAGCGCACCACCTTAAAGGACGATAGTTATTTGAACACAAAAAGGCTGAATAAATTACTGAGTGACTTAACTCATAAGGATCCCTCAAGAAGGCGATCAGCTGCAGAGGCTTTGTCTGAGGGAGACGAGCGGGTATTATATCCATTGATCAAGTCCCTGAAGGATGAAAACCTTGGCGTTCAGGACGCTGCAATACAATCATTAATGGAAATCAAGCAGGAATCCACCGCATACATGCTACTGCCACTACTCAGAGAATCTCCTTTTTTAAGAAATACCGCAATGTTAATTTTGAGAGAACTGGGAAGAATTGCTATTCCGCTTTTCCGTACATTATTAATAGACAAAGACGATGATGTTAGAAAGTTTGCATTGGACCTTATATATGATGTCCAATATTGCGACTATCCTGAAGACCTGGCTTACATGCTTGCTAATGATTCCAATTCGAATGTTCGTGCTGCTGCTGCAAAGGCCCTTGGCATACTTCAATACCGCAAAGCAATCCCCCAGCTCATTCAGTCTTTAAATGACGAAGAGTGGGTATGTTTTTCCACCATTGAAGCACTGGCAAAGTTTAAAGACGATAAGTCTCTTGAACAGATCATTGCTCTTCTGGATTCACCGTCTGAGACTATACGATTTGCAGTAATTGAAACTCTGGGTAAAATCAGATCATCAAAAGCAACTGAACGCCTTACCGCATGTGAATTAAACGCTGACGATTTTGAAAGGCGGCTTATAATAAAAAGCCTTGTGGAAATCGGAACAATTTCGTCAACTCATCACATCGTAAAGACACTTATTGAAATGCTGGAAGAAGACGACTGGGAAGATAAATATACTGCAATAAAAGGCCTGTCAACTGTAAAAGCAAATGAAGCAATATATCAGATTATAGATTTGGCAGGTTCTCTGGAACCTTCAATGCCTGAGAATGACGATAAAATCGAATTTATCAAAAAAGCTATTTATAGCATTGGATGCCATGAGAATCTCATAAATATTATAGATAGCCCAACCATGAAATTCAGGGGCAAAACCATCGCTATAGAAATATTAGGAGATCTACAGTGCCCAGATACAGTCCACGCCATTATAAATGCCCTGAATAGTGATTATCGGGATGTTAGACGAGCCAGCATCGAAGCGCTGATCAAATTTGCAAGCGATGAGGTTAGTACATGCCTGATGGAAGCAATCAATCATTTAGATAGTCATGTAAGGAAAATAGCTATCATGGCTTTGGGTGAAATCGGGGCTGTTACAGCTTTTGAACCTTTAATAGCCACACTCGACAAAGAGGAATATTCAGATATCAAAGATAGCATTATTGTATCTCTTCTTGAAATTGATTCTACATTATTCCTGTCTCGTATTGATGAATTTAGCGATGATACCAGAAAGTGCATAGAACATCATACGGCAGACTCTGGTCCGGGGGTCACATGCTGAATATCCCTCTCATGGATGACACGTTCAGAAATCTACGGGATTATATTTTTGATCTATGCGGCATTTATATTTCTGATAACAAAAAATATCTTATTGAAAACAGAATCTCAAAAATATTAACTGAAAATAATTTAAACAGTTTTGAAGAGTACCTGAAATTCATAAAAATCGGCAAGAATGGGAATGATCATTCAAGGCTCATTGATGCCATTACTACTAACGAAACGTATTTTTTCAGGGAACCCGATCAATTGAACATATTTATCAATGAAATACTTCCAAAGATATCCAATCAGAAATCAGAGAGCCATAACATTAGAATATGGTCTTCAGCATGTTCTTCCGGCGAAGAGCCTTATACAATATCTATGATGTTGAAGGAAAAATCATTAGACCTGAGCAAGTATGAAATTTATGGATCAGATATAAGTGAAGGCGTCCTTTCATCTGCTAAAAAGGGAGAATATTCATCATATTCGGTAAGAAATGTTCCTGAAGCATATATGAAAAAATACTTTACCGGCAATGGCAATTACAGCAGCCTGGAGTCCTCGATTAAGGAGTCCATTATATTTAAAAGGATTAATTTGATAGACATCAAAAATATCAGTCAGATTCGGGGAGTTGACGTTATCTTTTGCCGTAATATGCTTATATATTTCAACACAAAATCAAAACAAAGAGTTATATCACATTTGTATGACTGTTTAAATCCTGGTGGTTATTTATTTATTGGAGCTTCTGAAAGCCTTCATAATGTGACAAGGGCGTTCAGACCCAGTGTAATTAATAAAGTAATTATTTATAAGAAGGCATGAAATGAATAGGATCAAAATAACAATTCAATGGTTTCTGGTAAATGTTGAAATGCGGGGGACAGTATGAAAATAATGGTTGTTGATGACTGCAAAACTACAAGAAAACTGCTTGGGCACTATTTAAAGTCCAGAGGTTATCAAGTTGTTTTTGCTGAAAATGGATTAGATGCTCTGGAAAAACTCGGATCAGATTCAGTAAATATGATCATGACTGACATGAACATGCCGTATATGGATGGAATGGAACTGATAAAGACTCTCCGTTCTGATTCTACATGGTCGGAAATTCCTATTTTAATGATAACGACAGAAAATGATGGTATTGAGAAAGAAAAAGCACTTGAACTTGGTGCAAATGGATATATTGTAAAACCTGTATCAGGAGAAGTCATAGCACATAATATCAAATTAATTTTAAAGCAAATGTTTTCGAAAGAGGTTAGCTGAATGACAATAAATTACACTCAAAAGGTCCTTGTTGTTGATGATTTTTCTACTATGCGTAGAATTGTAAAGAATCTTCTCAGGCAAATCGGTTTCACAGATATTGAAGAAGCAGCAGATGGGGCCCAAGCTTTTTCCAAGCTGAAAACAGGCGGGTTTGGATTTGTTATCAGTGACTGGAACATGCCGAACCTCGATGGTATTGGCTTGTTAAAAATGATTAGGGATGATGCTGAACTTAAAGAGATACCGATTCTTATGGTTACGGTGGAATCAGAAAAAGACAAGGTAATAACAGCGATTCAGGCCGGAATTAATAACTATATAGTAAAGCCATTTACTGGAGAAGTGCTCAAAGAAAAGATAGATTTAATATTTGATAACACCAATATACAAATGAAAGAATTTAATAAATAATTTTGCGGGGAGATTAATATGAACGATGAAATGGAAGAAATTATAGCTGAATTTATAACAGAAGCGGAGGAGTCTCTAGATAAGATAGAACCACTATTTGTTGAACTTGAGCAAAAGGGCCAGGATACTGAAATACTTAACGAGATTTTCAGGTCCATGCATACCATCAAGGGCGCAGCAGGGTTCCTGAATTTCCAGAC